>NZ_AMPG01000003.1:300000-507030 GCF_000299415.1 Candidatus Microthrix parvicella Bio17-1 | reverse complement strand
CACGCCGCTCTGACCGGCCGCGCCTACCAACCCGAACACCCCTCACCACGAGGGCAGTTCACCGCTCAAACCGGCCAACCCAACCACTATTTCAGGGGCAAGTAGCTATAGGGCGTGATAGTCGCAACGGTGCCGGGAGTTGGGAACCTGTGCGACCTCACCGCTGACCATCTCGATGGGTGGAACACGATTGCGGCAGATCCCGACGTTCATAGGTGGTTAAACCTCCAGCCGCGGACTAATGCTCAACCGGCGAAGTCGCTTGCCGACCTTCCCGCACAGGTTTGTGCTGGCGCTGATGGAGTTACGCGGCGGCTCGACGCTGTCCTGGTTGGCAAGGGTGACGAGGTCCTGGCTGCGGTCGAGCTAAAGGTCTACCCATGTTCCGGCAATCACTATGGTCTCATGGTCGACTACGCCGTCGCCCCCGGCCATCGGGGACATGGGTTGGCCGCTCAACTCACAAGCAAGGTTTCGGAGTGGATTACGACCGAGGTTCCGAGTGCCCACGTCTTCATCGAGGTGTGCTCAAAGAATGCAGCGTCGATCGCTACAGCTCGCATCCTGAGTATGGCTGAAGTCGACGTGGGTGAGCAGGTTGGCTGCAACATCCATAGCGGAGGACTCCATCAGTGCGATCGGCGCGCTATCCGTTACTGCCTTGGTGCCCATTGAGGAGGTGTTGAGCGCCACGTGAGGTGACCACGGGGCGGTGGGTTTGGGACAGCTTGGGTGGGGATGGGGTGGTCCTCAGTGGAGTTGTCGTTGGTGTGGGGGGTGGTTGAGGCTGGCCGGGTCCTGGACGCGCAAGGGCCCCCTCGTCGATCTCTTGGCCGAGCAAAACGAGGGGGCCTTTCACAATCGGTGCGGAGCACCAACGTTGTTGATGGTAGGGAACGATCGTGTTGCCGTCGAGGCGGCCTCCGCAATCCAGGTCGACAACGGCGTCGCAGTCAAACTCTGGCTCACGGACGATGCGGTGTCTGTTCAGCTCCCCCGCAGGCTCACTTGGCGAGAGCTACTGAGCAGCCGAGTCCAGGATGTGGTCCTCGTTGACGCTGAAACACTGGAAATTGACGGCTCGACCTTCCGCATTGATCCGCCAGACGACGCAGAGGACTTCTTTGCTGCGGTCAGATCTCAGGCTACTGAAATTGTTCATGCGCAAGAGGCAGCGGCGACGAGGTCAGCGGCGCTAAACGAGTTGACAGAACCGTTTGGCTCCGCCGGCGACCGGTGGCAGTACGCGGTGGTCAGCACTGGTGCGTTCAACACTTCGGCGCGCCTGACATACATCCTCTCGGCCACTGGCAGGGCAGGGTGGGAGCTGGTGACAGTTTATGACAAGGCATCCAACTGGCTTCCTGGCATCGAGAATGGCTTCATGCTGCTTCGCCGGCGGGTGCCCGCCGGGGTGGAGCCCGCAAGTTGGGCGATTCAGTACAACGGGTAGCGCCCTTTCCTCGCATACTGCAGGTGAAGCAGTCGAGGGCGTGCGCGTGAGATGGGGACTGTTGCAGCGTCTGGTGACATCTCATTGCGACGCTGTGACGTGAAGCGCCATCGGCGTCTTGTTCTTGCCCCTTCGCTGGGTTCATCACCGATCGGATTGCCACCAGCATCAAGGCCCTGCGTCAATCTCGGGGAGCAACGAGGAGCGAAGCCTTCAGCCGCTCAGCCACGTCCTGAAGTTCGAGGACCGCGGCTTCCCTCGACAGCTCAGCCCCATCCGACCCGACTGTCTGCGCTGGCCCCTGGGCCTCCAGAGCGGCAACCCGTCCTTCCAGCGCCTGCAGGTCGGACTGCGTGCGCTCAAGAACGGCGGCAAACGTAGTCAGCGCGTCAGCGACGATGGACGCGTCAAGACCGGTTGCGGGGTCGTCACTTGATGCTTCCAGCGCCTGGGTGATCTTCGCCTGGACCCGGGCCGTTACCTGGGGACGTTGACCCCGCTCAATATCGGAAACGGTTGTATAAGACACGCTCGCTCGCGCGGCCAGTTCCGACTGGCTCCAACCACGCTGCTCACGACGCGCTCGAACCCACGACCCATCGAACTCATCAGTCGCCTGATCGTGCGCGTCCACCGCCCCATTGTCCCACCTTCCTAGGGAACTTGCGGCGATGTCATGCAGGTGTCGTAGTCGTTGTGTACTATCGGATACTATCGTTTACGACCCTTCAGGAGACTCCGATGCCGTTCGCCGCAGACAACTCACGCCACTCACTCCCCGGCTCCCCGCCTGACGTGATCGTTTTGGATACCGGAAAGTTCCTCGGCGATGTTCGCGAAGTGATCCGGGAGGCTCTCGGAGACGGCAGCGATGCAGGGGGACGACGCGCTTCTCTCAGCCCATCCGACGCCGCCTATGAGCTGGGGCTCAGCGAATCAGTGGTGCGCAAGCTGGTCAACAGCGGCGAGCTGGGACACCGTCGCGTGGGGTCACGCATCCTCATCGGCCAGGAGCACATCGCGGCGTTTCTCTACGGGTCCGAACACCGCGGGGCGGCAGCGTCATGACCAACCCGCTGAAGCAGACCAGAAATGTGGCACTCACCCGGTCCGACGGTTCTTCGGCTATCGGCGTGGACGAGGTGACTGCCCGGCATCTCGAGCGGCTCACTCAAACCTCTCAAGGAAACCCGGCGGGGTGGAGCAAAGAAAAGAAGTGAGACCCGGTGCGTAGGAGCGCCCCGGGTCTCGGTGTTCAACGATCTGAAGGGATCAAAGATGAACGTTCTAGACCGTAGCAAACGGCGTCAAGCATGGCGCTCAAGCGCCGCTTGCGCGGACCCCGAGATATCCCCGGATCGGCGGGTGTTCTTCCCCCCGAACGAAACGCTGCCGGGTGCGTGTGAGCCCGCCAAATCCGTCTGTGCTCAGTGCCCGGTGGCGGGTGATTGCCTGTGGTTGGCGCTCGTGGAGCGAGCCGCCGACGGGGTGTTCGGCGGACTGGCATCACCAGAGCGTCGCCACCTACTGGAACGCACTCCCGGGCTGGCGATTGCCCTGCGGGTGATCTACGTGGCCGACCAGTTGCCCGAGTGGATCACCCACCAGGACCTGGCAACGATGTGTATTGGCGCCGGTTCGAAGCAGCTCCGACCGGTGTGGGCCATCCGCCACCCACCTAGTGGCGATCGGGTGCGAGGTGGCAGGTGGATCAAGGACGAGCTGATGGCGTGGGCGCTCAACCTGGTGGTCGGCTGGACCCAGGGCGACGACTGCCCTCC
Source organism: Candidatus Microthrix parvicella Bio17-1 (assembly GCF_000299415.1). NCBI lineage: Bacteria > Bacillati > Actinomycetota > Acidimicrobiia > Acidimicrobiales > Microthrixaceae > Candidatus Neomicrothrix > Candidatus Neomicrothrix parvicella. The sequence continues at coordinate 503,796 of NZ_AMPG01000003.1, read as the reverse complement.
ACCGTTAGCCGACCGGGTGCGCCATGAACTCGCACGGTTCCCGCAGATGGCGGTGTGCACATGACCCCGCCCGAGAAGCTTCTCGAAGAGCACGCTTTGTCGACCGGGTGTGAGTCCGGTGCTCCCCCAGCCTGGTAACCGTTGCCCCGGGTGCGGGGACATCGACGGTGCCAGCCACGAGCTGGGATCCGCTCAAGTGTGGGACGGCGGCGTGCGCCTGGTCTGCCAACACGTTCTGTGTGGAATGTGTAAACGCACGGACCCCCAATTCGCTGTAGTGGCAGTGATCGACCGCGTCCCGGTGTGCGAGCACTGCCTGCCGCTACGCCGCGCGGTGCTGGCACGCATGGCACGTGCCCGCCGCTCCGCCGGCATTCCATTGACCGTGGCCGACCGTCGGGCGCTCGCTGAGTACGATCGATGAGCAGCGACCCTCGTTCCGTGCCGCTCCCGGTGGTGTCTGCCGGCTCCAACGAGTCGCCATGATGGTCGAGGCACCATCGAGCGCACCGACGCAGCTAGCCGATGACCTGGCCCGGGCGCTCGTTCGGCGTGGCGTGGATCGCGCTGTGGGGCAGGCATCTGGTCGGCGCCGGGGCGGCTTCCGCGAAGGCGCCCATCAGCGTCCTGCCCGCGGGCCTTCCTATGAACACCGGACCACCCGCATCCCACTACCTGCCGATCGCGACGTGAAGTTCCGGGGTCACGTGCGCGGTGTGGTCGAGATGATGGTCGAGTTGGGCGTCTTGGATTCCACCGACGAGGTTGTGGCCCTGGCGATGCTCTCGCTGGCGAACGAGTTCGGACTCCTGGCTTGGGCGAACCAACGAAAGATCGGCCGTCGCTCCCGCGTGGCTGCCCGGACGGTGCGGAGGGTCCTGCCGAAGCTGCGGGCTTTGGGACTGGTCGATTGGTCTCACGAGTTCCGCAACGGACGCCCGTACCCGAACAGATACGTGTTCCTCTTGCCTGAGCGCTGGACCCGCAGCCGTGTACTTGCCGCCAAGAAGCGGGTCGGAGCTGAACCCGACGGTCGTGTGCAGTACGCAGAGTGGTGCGTGCGGGTCGCCGACGAGGTGATGGACCCAACTCGTGGCCCCCGTCGCCGGCCGCCCGCCTCCAAACAAGGACCAGGCCGGGTAAGCCGCCCAACAGCCTCGAGTCCCAGACCCATCAGCGAAGAGCCCGCTGTCGCAGACGACGAGCACGACCGAGCTGCCCGAATGTGGGCCGACAAAGCCTCGACCGGTGAATGGGCGGCAGTGCTGCCCATTGAAGACTCACACTGGCTTAAGACATCCGTGGCGCGCCGTGGCAGCGCTGCGCGAGCTGCTGTCGTAGGTGCTGTTGCGCCGCTGCTCAGGGCCGGCCTTGCAGTTCCTGGCCCATCTCCCTAGAGGCACTGGGGCGGTGACCACGAGTTCCGCGAGCTGACAGACCGGCCCAGCTCATCATCCCTAATTGACCGGCGTTGCCGCACCCTGCAGGGTGCGGCAATTGGCGCGTGCCGGCCGTCGAATCTGTGGACAACCATCGCCTACATCCGCCTTTCGACGGCGAGCATTGGCCGTCGAGGCCAAAGGAGGTCGGCATGGTTTGGCCGTCAATCAAGGGCTCCCTTCGGGAGCCTGATGTAAAGGGCACCGATGCCAGCAACCGAGCAAGGCAGTCCCACCGACATCAGGAAGGTCCCACATTCTCAAACGACCCCCCTCCGCCGACAGGTGCTGAGTCGGCCATAGGCGTCAGACGCTGAACTAATATATTCTCCGTGCCAACCAAGCTCACAGATAACCCATCGCTTCCCTCGCCCCAATGGGAGATGCGTGGCTCACCCACGGTGGCTGCCCGATTCGGCACGCTATTCATGATCCCTGATGATCAAATGGACCCCGAGAAGGTGTTTTGGCTCCTGAGAGACGCATTACTGGCTGATTCACGAGTCCAAAGCGTGACCGAACCGCATGTGGACCCTGGGTCCTGGCGACGGTCAGGTGTATTTCCGTTTCAAGATCCCAATATCAGTACTTTCTTGGATGGGGGAAGCACGCTGACGGGTCTTCGCCTGCCTCTGGCGGTTCCCCTAGTAATCGAAGTCAGCGTCCCCACCATGCACGCTGATACAGGTGAGCCATTAGAAAATGGAATAATTGAAGAATACTTCGTCTTTTGGAACGGTCTAGCGCTTTTAGTCGGATGGTATCATCTTTCGGATTCTCTTGGCTTCAGGGAAGGACAGGTTGTTTTTGACATCCTGACAAATGCGGCCAGCTCCTTGGGAGTTTACACTCTTAACCAAGGTTGCTCTCCAGATTGCGAACTTCTTTTCGGTCACAAACTTTCCCTATTGAGGGCCACTCCTGGTTCACCCATGACAGTCACGACGTCCGGCTCGCTATCGGCGGCTCTGGTGTACCTGAACTGCGCGGAAGATATCTCGTCACTAATGGGTGCTTTCGCCACCGAGATGCTTCTGCCCGTCGAATTGTTTTCGGAACTTAAGAACATTGGCTTCAGGTTCTCTTGGATTGAGGATGAGGCGCAGAAGGTCATCGAGAGTACCCTGAGGCTCGAACGCTCATACGCTGGACCGTTACTAGCCAGAAACTGTTTGAATCCAGCGTTTTGGCTAAGACGCTATCGATCCCGAGTCGAAGGCCTACGCAATATAAACCGCCTTTGGACACTCTTCGCTGTACTGCAACGTATAAAACGAGACTGGCTGGCCAAAAGGCGGGCCTTCGAGTTGAATGTGGACCCAGGTCTGGCTGCAGCCATATTCAGCATTGGCTACGAAGTGGATACCGCTCTTATGGAGGCGTTCGACAGCGCTCCCCTTCTCGCGAATATCGAACAGATCTCGATGCGGATCGAGTCCCGAACGCTCGCCATCGTAACTGGCTTGGGGGTCGTTGCGGCTGGCGTGTTAGGAGCCGTTGTAACAGCGATTTTACAGACCTAGAGAATGCGATTCGTCCGTGTTCACGACGGCCGACCTCCTGGGTGATGGCAGCACACCACCTCCGATGCGCCACCGCACAGACAAACCTCTGGTAGGAGAGAAGGTGCGTAGCCTTCCGGTGAGTCGGCGCCCTGCCGGGTGCGGTTCTGTATCACTGCACCCGGCAACTACATGGTGTGGGCTCTCGGATTGGGGTTGCGGTTGCTCCTTGTGCTGGCACGGCCGCCGCCTATTCGGACTTCGACACGATGTGTGTGCCGAACGGGTCACCGCTTTGCCGTCCGGTTCGAACAGGCTGAACGGGGTCGGCCAGGGCGGCGGGAGCGGGAGCGGGAGCGGGAGCGGGAGCGGGAGCGGGAGCGGGAGCGGGAGCGGGAGCGGGAGCGGGAGCGGGAGCGGGAGCGGGAGCGGGAGCGGGAGCGGGAGCGGGAGCACAGCGGAGCGAGCACCCGACCGGCTGCCCGGCCCGAGTCGATCGACCTGCTTGACCTGGTGGGCATGCTCGGGGTCCGCTTCCTGACGGACCAAGGCGGGTCCGTCTCCTACCGGGCACCCGGTCACCACATCACGGTCCGGCTCGGCCTCCACCAAGCGCAGAAGCTCCAGGTGGGCACACCTGGCCGAGAGCCGCCCGCTCCGCCCCCGTGGCTGCGTCTTGGCCCTACTAGAGCAGCGCATCCGGTGACGGTCGGAGGGAATTGAGAAGGGAGTCAGATTAACGACGAGCGGCCGACCCAGCGTCGCTCTGAGGATCACTTCACACAGGTGAGAAGCAATTCGCCACACCCTGTCATTGCCCCTGCTCTGCCATGATCGCTTGGGTTGTAGCTGAACGGTGAGGCAGCCCATCGCTCTGATCCGGACAAGCCTGCTTCACTTCAGAGTCGCCGCGTGCCGCCTCAGAGTCGAGCGGTGGGGCGTCGACGCTCACGCCTGCTCGGCGATCAGCCGGGCAAGGTGGCTACGGATCAGGTTGGCCACGGTGGTCCCCCGCTGGGCGGCGACGATCTTGGTGGCGATCCAGACCTCTTCGCTGACGTCGACGCCGATCCGTTTGGTCTTGACCGTGCCGGGCGCCAGGTCCGGGCCCGCGGGCGCTGACGGCGGCGCTGCAGGTGCACGGTCGCCGGTCGTTGCGTCGGCGCCAGCCGATGTAGTGCTGATGCCGAGGTCTGCGAGCAGATCGTTGTCGAGCGGATTGCGACGGGTAGTCATCGTGGTGCTCCTTGGCTGGTGAGCTGAGCGGCGAGTCGTGAGGCGATCTGGTCGTAGTCGTGCACGAGACCTGCGGCCGGCCCGGTGCGGATCCTGGTTAGCGGGAGTCCCGCTGATGCGGTGTCCTGGAGGACGGTCCTGCGCGGAACGGCGCCGAGGATCTGACGATCGAACACTTGCTGGAGCTGGTCAGCGTGATGTGCGTGTTCGCGGGTGTTCGCCTGCGCGTTGATGACGACTCCACGGAGCACGCATCCGGGCTGGTAGGCGGTCTGGACGGTGTCGATCAGCTGGATGATCGTCTTGAGCGGTTCAAGAGCGAGATAGTCGGGTGTGGTCGGGACGATCACTCCGCTGGCGGCTGCCGCCAGGGCAGTGGTGGTGAGCATTCCGAGGGAACCCGGGGCGTCGATGAGGACGTAGTCCCACCGCGCGGTTGCCTCTTCGAGCATCAGCCGGAGCTGCTGCTCGGTCCCTGGATCCGATGACCGCTCGATGCGAGCATGACGTTGGCCCGCTGGAAGCACGTCGAGCCCCCACTCATCAGACCGGACGACCTGTGCCTCGATGTCGTGGTCGTCAATTGCCGCTGCGTAGCCGACGTCGCCGGCGCCGGGTGTGAGCCCGACCAGCCGGGTGAGTGACGCCTGGGGGTCGAGGTCGATCAGCAACACCTTGGGTGCGCCCGGTCCGGCGGCGAGGGCGTGACCGAGGTGTGCGGTGGTCGTGGTCTTACCGACTCCCCCTTTGTGGTGGACAACAGCGAGCGTGTGCATGGTCTGGTTTCCCTTCGAGGTGGTGGTCACCGTCAACGTGGCACGCATTTGTGGGAATGGTCCGTTGCGGGTTCGTGAGCATGTGGAACCGAACGGATGTACATCGGCATCGATGGGTGACCGTGGTGGATCGGGCTCGGCGCGCAGCACGCGCTGCTGCCGGCTCTCGACGACCTGGAGCTACATAGGGATTCGACACCTGAACAAACGAGGATTTGTACATAGTGGGCGGTGAACAGACGAACAAAAGTGAATCTTGACAGTTGCACAAGTGGCAATTTGAGGGGTTGAGGGACTTCGACGGTGGTGGCGTCCGACCCCCACCCCAATCCCACTAATGACTTGTATTCCTTGTGGCCATGAGGTCATTGGGTGCCCGAGCAGTTCTGACGGTTGCGGTGTTGGCGGTGCTGACGTCGTGCGCGTGTCAGGTTGCTCCTCGGAACGTGCGGGTGTCGCCCGGCAAGGTGCTCGTTGTCGGTGATTCGCTCGTGGTGGAGGCGAGATCCGCCATCGAAAAGAGGGTTCCCGGCGCCCGGGTAGTAGCTCGAACCGGCGCTGCGCCCTGCTCGCTACTCGCCGACGCGGTCGCAGCGGCGGGGTCTGCCGATGTGGTGGTGCTGGCCTTCAGCGGCAACGACTCGTTCTTGGCGCCGTGCATGTCGGGTTCTGATCACCGGATAGGCGGCGCCTACCGGGACAGCTACGAGGCGTACGCAGCTCGCATCGGTACGCCGAAGCTTCGGATGGCGCTCACCCCTGTGTGGGACAACGAACGAGCATCGAACAGCGTGTCGGCGCGCGACACCGCCGAGGCGTGGGCGACCACCAGGGGTGTCCCGGTCGTTGATGCTGCCACCGGGCTGGGTGGTGACCGGTTCATCTCGGGTGGCCTGCGCCGGGAGGGTGAGCCCGGATCGGGTTCTGGGGCGTTCGTGTCGTTGCGTGCGCCGGATCGGGTCCACCTGTGCGTGGCGCCGGGCTATCGGCGTGGCTTTGACGGCCCTGCATGCCCATCAGGCAGTTCGGCGGGAGTGACTCGTTTCGCTGCCGGGATCGCGCGGGCGGCTCGCTCGTGATCGACAACTACATCAACCAGGAGGTTGGTATGAAAGTTCAGGCCAAGAGGGGGAGTGCCGCTGCTGCGGTTGTTGCGCTCCTTCTGACAACTTTGGGGACGCTGGTGTTCCCCGGCACGGCGGGTGCGGCGGTCGTGCGAGCGGGTGGTGTCACCGGTGTCCAGGTCAATGGCACCGGTGGCGGCGACGGGCTGTCGTACGTCGGCCTGTACGAGCTGACCGACCCGGTGACCGGCAAACGTCAGGCGACCTGCATCGAGTGGGATGGTCGCGCACCTGACGATCAGCCTGGCGCCTATTTGGATGGCGGGCTGACCGACGATCCGATCCTGTCAGCGCTGGCGTTCACGGTCGACAATCTGAGTGGTCCGTTCAAGGACGATGAGGTTGCCCAGGCCGCCTTGGCGGTAGTCGGCAAATACCGGTCTTCGCAGCTCGGTTTGCCTGGTGCCACGACCTACCCGGTCGGACTGCCCGACCCCACGAGCGGTGCCGACTTCCGACTGTCGGACGGCAGCGGTGGGGTGCGGACCTTCAACGGCAACCAGGCCAGCTCGGCGGGTGCGGTGGCTGCTACGGCGATGTTCGCCTGGACGGTGATGGAGAACACCGGCCGCGACTGGGCTTGGACCCTCGACTCGGCCACCCCTCATCCGGGCGTTGACGGCGGGGTCATCGACACCGAGTGGACCCTGCGCAATGCCGCCGGGAACCCGGTTGGCAACAGCCAACCCATTCTCGCTCCACCTGGGTTGCAGTCGAACGTGACCGTCGACGGCTTCTACGACGACGCATTCGACCAGAAGCTGACCGACTACGGCTTCCCAGCTCCGCTCACCAGCAGCGACGGCAAGGCGTACCTGCGGGTAAACGTCGTCGACGGCACCAAGCCGGTGAGCTACGGCGTTTCGATCGTCGGCCCATCCAGCGCTCGAGTGTTGCGTCCGGTGGATGAACGGCAACAGACCATGATCGTGGCTGGCACCCCGAAGGTTGCACAGGCTGATGGTCGCCAAGAGGCCCCGCTTGGAACCGTGCGGATCGGCAAGCTCGACGGCGTCACGGGCGACCCGGTTGCTGGGGCAACGCTTCGGCTGACCGGTCCAGGTGGTTACGACGAGACGTTCACCTCGCCGACGTCGCTGATCGAGATTCCCGACGTTCGGGTCGGGAACTACCGACTGACCGAGACCGCACCGCCTCCGGGCTACATCACCGAAACCCCGGAACCGACCGTGACCGGGTTGCTCGACCGTGACGCCGAACTGACGCTGACGGTCGACAACTACCGGGAGATCGACGGGCAGACCACAGCGTCGGAATCGGTGGTCACCTCCCAGGGCGACACCCAGGTGTTCGACGAGATCACCGTCACCGGTGTGGACGACGACCAGGAGGTTGAGGCGGTATGCCCGCAATGTGGCCCGACGCCGTTTTGAGCCACGGTGGCGACCCCTGCGAAAGGGCTGAAACCCCTGATATTGCAAGGATGTGAGTGGAGCCCGAGAGGAGAATCGAACTCCTGACCTGCTCATTACGAGTGAGCTGCTCTGCCGTCTGAGCTACCCGGGCGAAGACCACACCCTACCAGCGATGCCGATGCCTCCGGCCATCTACTTTCGGCAAGCTGCTCGCTGTCTGCCCCGGCGATTGAACGCGCTGAGCAGCAACCGGAATGCCTCACCAAGTCCGAGCACTGCGGGGCCTCGAAGTTGCACGCCCGGCCGTGGACTCTCAAAGCCCACGAACCGTGGAGACCCGCTTGGCATCGTGATGGCGGCCCGCGGCTTCGTCGTTCAGCCAAGCGTCGGGGGCTTTGGCGCGGTGGTGACCGGTGAGGCCACAACGGGGGCCTCGGTGGTTGCATTGCCACCATCCAACTCCGAGCCACAGAGCGAGATGAAGCGGGCGCCCTGAGCCTTGTAGCGGGCGATGATCTGCGGCAGCGCCGCGACCGTGGCATCGCGGTTGCCGCCGGCGTCGTGCATGAGGATGAGCTGACGGTGTCCTGGCATCGTGGCACGGGCCAAAATTCGAGCCGAGTCACGAACCTTCCAGTCTTCGGTGTCAACATCCCAACCGACCAACCCCAGCGACTGCTCCTTGGCCACGCCCAGCGTCTCGTCGTTAAAGCTGCCGTACGGCGCGCGCATGCACTGAACGGTTCCCTTGCCGACCACCTCGTTGATCGCACTGGTGGAGTCGCGAATCTCACGTTCGACCTCGTAAGGCGTCAGCGTGGCCAGATCCTTGTGATCCATGGTGTGCGATCCAATCGGAAACCCCGCCGCGGCCACCGCCCTGGCGTCCTCGGGTCGCTCCCGCACCTGGCTGCCCAACATGAAGAAGGTGGCGGTCACCTGCTCGCGTTGCAAAATATCCAGGATCGCAGCGGTCTGAGGGCCGGGTCCGTCGTCGAAGGTCAGCACCACCACCGGGGCCAGTTCCTTGGACAGTGCCGGAAGCGACGAAACGTCGTGTACCTCGGAGCCGGGAACCGGGGCCAGCTCATCCCATGCGCCCCGCTGAGGTAGGGCCGGGATGGTGGTTGCCGCTGCCGCTGCGGCAGCCTGGTCGGCCGCTGCCTTCTGCTTCAGAGCAGTTGAAACCGGGGTGACAACGAACGACTGGGGCCACGTCGCCGCAGATGAGGACCTGGGCGTCTGCAGCGTTGCGGCGCCGGCCTGCCCGGTTGAATCCGATCGTTCTGCCTGCCGCTCGATGCCCCGCCACCCACCAAAGACCAGTGCCGCCACGGCCACCAATGCCACCCCCACCTTCGCGACAGGAAACGAAGCTGACCCCTGACTCAGTGACTGACCGTCAGAGTGATTCGGTGATCGGTTCATCATGAAACAATTCTGCTGTCTGGGGTGGGCGATGCATGCACCGCCGACACCTTTCTGAGCCGTTGACCACAACGACACTAGCCCTGGCTAAAGAGAAATCCGTCTACCCCAGCCCGTTGCCGGTCAAGAGCATGAGGCACGGAAGGCCCGAGGAATCAACCTGTAGCACCCTCGCCCAGGGCCATCACGAGCGCCAAGAGGGCCAGATCCTCACGAGCATTGTGCACCAGCGCCAACTCCAAGGCTGCCAAGGAATCGCCGACGCGTTCGTAGTTGGCGATCGTGCTTGCCGTCGGTGTGCTCACCGCCGCTCGTGCCTCGTCGGCGAGTGCCGCCATACCGGCCCGGAGCGCGTCGTTACGCAGACGCCTGGCCTCTCGCTTGTGGCGGTCTTCCAGACGCTTGCGTCGCCCTGCCTGACCCCGCTGCCCTTCGTCCTCGGCTGCATCGAAGGCTTCAAGTTGTTGCGCATGGCCGGCAGCGAGCGCCTCGCCCGCTGCGTCAAGGTCGGCAATCAGCTCGGTCGACAGCCCGCTGGCGACGGCCGCTGTTCCGTCGACCCGATTGAGAAGTTGTGCCCAACGTTGCCAACGCGTGGATGCGGCATCGTCTGACAGCAGGGCCCGAACCCGCTCCAGGTCTCCGCCGGCCGCCCTGGCGGCAGCCGCCACCGCCTCGGGGGCGTAGCCCTCTGCCACCACCGTCCGCATCAGGTCGTCGGTTGGGATGGGCCGAAAATCAACCCGCAGACACCTTGATGCAATGGTCACCAACTCGGGGGTGACCTCCTCGGCCAAGACCACGAACGTGGTGCTCGAAGGCGGTTCCTCGATGGTCTTCAACAACGCAGGCGCCGCGCTGCGAACCAGGTGAAAGTCCACCAGAACCAGCACTTGATGTGTACCCTCCGGCGGTGCCAACTCGGCGCGTCGGGCAATGGACCGTGCCTCCTCGACGCTGATGGCGGCACCCGTGCGCTCCACCACTGCGATGGCAGGATGGTTCTCGGCTGCTGCAAGGCTGCGATGTCGTTTGACCCCATCCGGATCACGGCCCGCCAGCAACTCGCCGGCGAAAAGATCTGCGGCGCGTCGAGTCCCCCACCCGGTGTGTCCGACAAAGAGGTACGCGGGTACCGGGCGCTCGAGCGCTGCAGTCAGCTGGGCCACCGCCGGTGCCTGCCCCACCAGTTCATCGAAGGGAGCCGGCTTGCCGGCCACCGCAGGATCAACCACGGGCTCGGCTTGCGTCATTGAGCAACCCCAACCGATCCCGAACAGCCGTCACGATTGCCTGAGTTACTTCATCCACCGAACGACTCCCATCGACGACCACCCATCGTTGCGCATCGGCATCGGCCTGAGCCAGGAACCCCGTGCGAACACGGCGATGAAACTCTGGTCCGGCCGCCTCGATGCGGTCCTGCTGGCCTCCCACCCGATCGAGGGTGACCTCGACCGGCACGTCCACCACAATCACCAGGTCGGCCTCCAAACCGGCTGCGGCAAACTGCGAAATGCCCAATACCGCCATGGGATCGAGCCCCCGGCCGTACCCCTGGTAGGCCACCGACGATCCGATGAAACGATCGCTCACCACGTGTCGGCCCGCCGCCAACGCAGGCTCCACCACTTCCTCGATGTGTTGGGCCCTGTCGGCCGCCATCATCAACGCCTCCGCCCGAAGGCCCGGACGGGTGAGTTGATCGTCGTCCAACAACAGTCGGCGCAACTCCGCGCCCAACGGCGTATCACCCGGCTCACGCGTGGGCAGTGCGTCCAGCCGGGTGGCGAGGCGTGCCACCTGAGTGGACTTGCCGGCGCCGTCAGGGCCCTCCAACACCACGAAGGAGCCGCGAGGAGACGTCACCCAACCACCTCGGATCGTCGGCCTCGGGCAGCACGACGGCCGCGGAGTCCCGGTGCCGACGGAGGCGGTTGCGCCTCGGAGAGTTCGACCGTCGCCTCGGCGAAGTCGGTCAGGTGGATCTCAGCAGAGTACTCGGGCCGGACCTCGGAGGAACGGAGCTGGGCCCGAACATCGGCCACTCCCTCACGGAGGTGGAACCCCATCGACCGGGATGCCAACGTTGCGGCGCCCAGAATCACCAAACCACCGGTCCACAACGCCACCCGCACGCCCGGGACCGCCAGCGAGATCGAACCCAACTGCATCTGGGGGATGCCGGCCGCGTCGGGCTCGAACAACGACGACATCAGCCGCTCGAACAGCGCCGCCAGCAACGGGCCGAGCAGCAGTGACAACAGCACGCACAGACGCACCAAGGTGAGCAGCGTGGAGAAGATCCGGCCGCGCACTTCGTCCGTGGTGTACGTCTGCAACAGGGTGAAACCCAGGATGTAGACCGTTCCACCACAGATGCCCAGCAGCAACACACATGCGGCGGCAGGCCAGAACGACGACATGGAGGCGGCAAGGATCAGCGCGAACCCGCTGACAAACGAGGCCAACAGAAACGACGCCCGCTTCGGCAGCAGCTTCTGGACAAACGACAGTGCGCCAACACCCAGGGCAACACCCAAACCCAACGCTGTGATGAACAACGAGAAGGTGTCGCCCGAACCGATCACCTTTTCGGCAAACACCGGCCCAAGGGGAACCAGCATTGCCGCGCCGAACAGCCCGGTGGCCAGCCCCACGTTGACCCCCAGAACCACGGGGTTACCAATGATAAAACGCCAGCCCTCACGCATGTCGGAGAACGTTTGTCCGATGCCCGCCGCCCGCTCGTCGCCCACCACACTGCCGCCAAGCGCATGCTTGGGAATACGCACCAATTTCCAGATGATCAGCGCCCCGATCACGAACGATGCAGCGTTGAAGTAGAACGCCAGCGCCTGCGACTGGCTCAACGAACTCTGAAACTGGAGCGGCCCCAACCACGAAATGTTGGCCAATGAACCGTTGGCTGCGGTCAACAGGAAGATCAGACCACCGGCGACCGGCATCGTGCAGTAGGCGGCAACCAGGCTGAGCGAGTTGGCGTCGGTCAGCTTCTTGCGGGGCACCAGGCTGGGGACAACCGCCTCCTTGGCGGGCGACCACAACATGGTGAACACCTCCAACAGAAGCGAAGCGACAACCAGTCCGGGAACGGTGCGCACAAAGGGGAGGGCCATGAACACCGCCGCCCTGGCCAGGTCGGAGACGATCATCACCTTCTTGCGGTCGAAGCGATCCACCATCACCCCGGCCAGCGGGGCCAGGAACAGGCCAGGCGCCACCCGGGCGGTCAGCACGAGTGCGGTTGCGGCCTCGGGCTGCGAGGAAATCTGGGTGGCCAGCGCGGTGATGGCGAACAGCCCCACCCAATCGCCCAGCGCAGAGATCAGCTGCACCACCCACAGGTAGAAGAAGTCGCTGGTGCCAAAGATCCGTTGACGCCACCCAAGCCCCTCGGTGGAGGGGTCCAACTCATCGTCGACGAAGTCGCTTGAAGCGACCACCCCGTCCGGGGCGTCAACGGAGGTTCCGGCGATCGGCGGGTCGTCGATTGGCGACGCCAGGGCCTCGTCGGACCCCATCGGCTGTGAGCTGGTTCTCATCACGGTGTCGAGGGACGCCTCACCGGGTCGGCCGGGAGCGCAGCGCACATCGTAGGGCGGACAAGCTCCTGATTCGGCGATGCTGCGGCTACTCGGGCGCCTTCTTCTTGGCCGGAGCCTTCTTCTTGGCCGGAGCCTTCTTCTTTGCCGGCGCCTTCTTCTTTGCCGGCGCCTTCTTCTTCGCCGGAGCCTTCTTCTTGGCCGGCGCCTTCTTCTTCGCCGGCGCCTTCTTCTTCGCCGGAGCCTTCTTCTTCGCCGGACCCTTGGCCCGCCGGTCGGCGAGCAGCTCTTGCGCCCGCTCCATGGTCAGATCGTCGGGCGTGTCGCCCTTACGCAGGCTGGCGTTGGTCTCGCCGTCGGTCACGTACGGGCCGAAGCGGCCGTCCTTGACGAGGATCGATCGCTCCGCATTGTCGGGGTCGGGGCCCAGGTCCTTCAGCGGTGGCTTCGCACTTTGCCCCTTGCGACGCTTGGGCTCAGCCAACTTGGCGAGTGCCTGCTCGAGGGTCATGGTGAACAGCTGATCCTCCGAGTCGAGGCTGCGGCTGTCTTTGCCCTTCTTGATGTAAGGCCCATAGCGACCGTTGAGTGCCTCGATCTCCTCACCGTCGGCCGGATCGACGCCGATCACGCGAGGCAGCGTCAACAACTGCACCGCCTCGTCCAAGCCGACGGTGGCCACGTCCATGGTGGCGAACAGCGAGGCGGAACGAGGCTTGTCATCGGGCTGCTCGGGATCGGCCATCGACACGTACGGCCCATACCGGCCCGCTTTCACCTGCACCGGCCAACCGGTGTCCGGGTGGGTGCCCAACTCCCGGTCGCCCGACGGCGCATCCAGCAGTTCCGTGGCCTTCTCCAACGTCAGCTCATCGGGCGCCAGGTCTTCGGGCACCCCCGCCCGGTCATCGCCGCGTTGCAGATACGGGCCGTAGCGTCCAACCCGGGCCACCACCTCGCGTCCCTCGTCGTCGGTACCCAGCGGGATCGAGTTGACCTGCCGTGCGTCGATGTCCCCCAGGTTTTCCGAGACCATGCGGGCCAGCCCGGCATCATCCTCGTTGGCTCCGAAGTAGAAGCGGCTCAGCCATGGAATCGCCTCCTCCGACCCGCCGGCAATACCGTCGAGGTCGTCCTCCATGCGTGCGGTAAACGCGTAGTCGACCAGCTCCGGGAAGTGCCCCTCGAGCAAACCGATCACGGCGAAGGCCGTGAAGCTGGGGATCAAGGCCGATCCCTTCTTCCACACGTACCCCCGGTCGAGGATCGTGGAGATGATCGAGGCGTACGTGGACGGACGGCCCACACCCAGCTCCTCAAGGCGCTTCACCAACGACGCCTCGGTGAAACGTGACGGCGGCTGGGTCTCGTGGCCCTTCGCCTCGGCCTCGTCAACCACCATCGCCTGGCCCTCGCTCACATCGGGCAGCACCGACTCGGCGTCGTCGGCTTCGGCGCCGTCGTCCTCGCCCTCCACGTAGGCCGCGAGGAAGCCCGGGAACAGGATGGTGCGCCCCGAGGCCGACATCGTGACACTCTGTGCGGAGGCGCCGCCCGTAGGGTTGGTCTGAGCCGAGAGGCGCACCTGCACCGACTCGCCCCGTGCGTCATTCATCTGACTGGCCACGGTGCGACGCCAGATCAGTTCGTACAGGCGAAACTCGTCGCTTCGCAGCTGATCGCGCACCTCATCGGGCGCCCGAAAGCTGTCGCCTGCGGGGCGGATGGCCTCGTGCGCCTCTTGCGCGTTCTTGACCTTCTTCTTGTAGGTGCGCGGCTCCTTTGGCAGGTAGGGCGCCCCGTAGCGCTGCGAGATTTCGCTGCGTGCTGCCTTGAGCGCCGACTCCGACAACGTGGTCGAGTCGGTACGCATGTAGGTGATGAAACCGTTTTCGTACAGTCGCTGGGCCACCGACATGGTCTGCGCCGAACTGAAGCGCAGCTTGCGCCCCGCCTCCTGCTGCAGGGTGGAGGTCATGAAGGGCGGGTAGGGACGGCGGGTGTAGGGCTTGGCCTCCACCGAGGTGACCGTGGCCGCTGCGTCGGCCAACGCTGCCGCCAGCGCCGAGGCCTTGGGCTCGTCCAACACCAGCGCACCCTCACGGGTCAGTTGGCCATCGGCATTGAAATCGCGGCTGGTGGCCAGACGCACGCCGTCCAGTTCGATCACCTGGGCGCCGAACCGTGTCGCAGTCGACGCTGCACCATCCCCTGGAGTGGTTGCAACCTGGGCCTTGAGGTCCCAATAGGACGCAACCTGAAAGGCCATGCGGGCCCGCTCGCGTTCCACCACGATGCGGGTGGCCACCGACTGCACCCGACCCGCCGACAACCGAGGCATCACCTTCTTCCACAGAACCGGCGACACCTCGTAGCCGTAGAGGCGGTCGAGGATTCGACGGGCCTCCTGAGCATCGACCATGCGACGATCCAGCTCGCGCGGGTTGTCGATGGCCGCCTGGATGGCATCGGGCGTGATCTCGTGGAACACCATGCGGCGCACCGGAACCTTGGGGCTGAGCACCTCCAGCAGGTGCCACGCAATTGCCTCACCCTCGCGATCCTCATCCGTTGCGAGGAACAACTCGTCCGCCTCGGCCAGCAGCCCCTTCAGATGCTTCACCTGGGACTTCTTGTCGCCGGCCACCACGTACAGCGGCTTGAAGTCGTTGGCGGTGTCCACCCCCAAGCGGGCCCAGGGTTCCCCCTTGTAGACGGCCGGAACCTCGGCCGCGGAGCGCGGGAGGTCGCGGATGTGGCCGATGGAGGATTCCACCACATAGCCCGCACCAAGAAACTTGGAGATGGTGCGGGCCTTGGCGGGTGACTCGACGATGACGAGAGAGGACATTGCCGCCTAGCCAAGACCAGCCGGGCGCCGTGCGTCAAACACACCCGGTTGAGACAACCACTTGCCGGGGCTCTCAGAGGTACCGGATATCCAAACAGATCAGGGCCCGGAAAAGACCCCGCCGCGCTCGCCGGCAGGGGGCACCGCCGGGGAATGATCGTTCTCATAGCGGGTCAATTCGGCGCGACCCACTACATGCCAATGCACCTCATCCGGACCGTCAGCCAACCGCAACGTGCGCTGCGCGGCGTACATACCGGCCAGGGGGGTCCACTGTGAAATCCCCGCAGCTCCATGAACCTGGATGGCCTCGTCGATGATGGCGCAGACCCGCTCGGGCACCATCGCCTTGACCGCGCTGACCCAGATACGAGCCTCGGCGTTCCCCGTGAAGTCCATGGCACGGGCGGCTCGGAGCACCATCAGGCGCATCGACTCGATCTCGATTCGGGCCTTCGCAATGACCTCGGTGTTCTTGCCCAGGCGGGCCAGCGGCCTGCCGAAGGCCTCCCGGTTCAGCCCACGTCGCACCATCAGCTCCAGGGCCTTCTCCGCCGCCCCGATCGACCGCATGCAGTGGTGGATACGCCCGGGTCCAAGCCGAAGCTGGCTGATCTCGAAGCCACGCCCCTCACCCAGCAGCATGTTGGATGCCGGTACCCGCACGTCGGCGAAACGCAGGTGCATGTGGCCGTGGGGCGCATCGTCTTGCCCAAAGACCTGCATCGCCCCCACGATTTCCACGCCGGGGGTGTTCATGGGCACCAGGATCTGACTCTGTTGTTGGTGCGGCGGCCCGTCCGGGCTGGTGCGGACCATCACGATCATGATCTCGCAGCGGGGATCGCCCGCACCCGAGATGTAGAACTTTTCGCCGTTGATCAGCCATTCGTCTCCGTCGAGCACCGCGCTGGTGGCCACGTTGCGTGCGTCGCTGGAGGCCACGTCCGGCTCGGTCATGGCAAACGCCGACCGGATCCGACCGTCCAACAACGGCTTCAGCCACCGCTCCTTCTGCGCGGCGGTCCCAACCCGTTCCAGCACTTCCATGTTGCCGGTGTCGGGTGCGGAGCAGTTGAGGCATTCGGGCGCCAGCGGGCTCTTGCCCAACTCTGCGGCGATGTAGGCGTAGTCCAGGTTGGACAGGCCCTCACCGGTGTCAGCGTCGGGCAGAAAAAAGTTCCAGAGTCCCGCGGCGCGGGCCTTGGCCTTCACCCCGTCCAACAGTTCCAACTGTCCATCGGCAAAACTCCAGCGGTCACTGCGACCCTCCCCCAACGCGTAGAACTCCTCGGTGATCGGGTCCACTTCGTTGGCGATGAACTCGCACACCGCCTCGAACAGCGGCACGGCGGAGGCGGACATCGACAGGTTGAGGGCCTCGTCGGTGGCGACGCCGGAGTGCATTCCTGGTGCGGGCATGATCGGTCCTTTCGACACGCGGTGGGTGTGACGAGCGCGTGGTGGCGAACCTAGGCGACGCCGGCGGCGCCGCGTCCCGAACCGGGTTTGAAAGGCCGCGCCAAAGCTCGCTCTGCGCCGCCCCGCTGCGGCTTGAGGGATTGGCGCGACCGATCAGGAGAGTTCGTCGGGCGGCAACTGCTCGCCCAGTTCGTCGATGACCAGGTGCTCGGTGCGGTTGCGGTCGGGCCGAGCGGCCCGCACCCGGTAGGCGGCACGCCCCACCAGATGACCGGCCACCGGTGCGGTCAAAAACTGCAGGCCCAGCGCCAGCACCAGCTTGGTCACCCCCGACCAGGACGGGATGGCCAGCACCGCACCGGCAACCACCAGCGTCCAACCCAAGGTCGCCGGTTTGGTTGCGGCGTGCATGCGCACGAACAGGTCCTCGGAACGCAGCTGTCCCACCCCGGCGATCAGGGTGAGTATCGCTCCGGCGAGTATCAAAAGTGAAGCAGCTACATCCATGATGGAGAGACCTCTCAGCCCGACGTGGTTTCAATAAACCGGGCGTAAATCACCGTGCCCACGAAGGCCACCAGCGCGACCACCACCGCAACCACCAGATACTTGGTGGAGTCGGTGCGAGCGCTGTTGGCAATGATCGTCAGCGCCACGGTGGTGAGTACGCCGTCGAGCGCAACCACCCGATCGGCCAGGCGCGGGCCGCGCACCAACCGAACCAAAAACGCTGCAGCCGCCAGCGCCAGGACCGCCAACGCAACGTTGTAGATCATCGGCGCACCTCCCCCAGCGGCGGGATCGACCCATGAGCCCATGCGCTCCGGGCGCCGGCCGAACCGAACGCCTCCACCATGCGATGCTCCAGGTCCAACACCTGCTCACGAATGTCGTCGGGCGCCTGCGACTCGATGCAGTGCACATAGATCACCGAGGGCTCACGGGAGACCTCGACGGTCAACGTGCCGGGGGTGAGGGTGATGGCGTTGGCCACCATCGAAGTGATCTGGTCGGAGATGCCGCGGATCGGCGTGGCAACGATGCCCGGCTCCATCTCGTCGGGCCCCGATGGCTTCACGATCAGCCAGGCCACCCGCAGGCTGGACGACACCAATTGACCAAGAAACCACACAAGAAAGACCGCTGCATGAACTGGACGGAACGTCACCATCGCGTCCGCGTCATCACCGCGTGGAAACACCCACAGCACCACCGACGCCACCACCGCCCCACCCAGCAGGTTGGCCAGGGTCGGCACGCCCCACAAGGCGGTCCACATCACCACGAGCCAGGCGAACAACAGCATCGAGCCACCCCGGCCCGGGCGTTTGCCACCACTCCGCCCCATCACCCGAGCACCTCCACCACGTACCGGTCCGGGTGCAACAGTTCGTTGGCCGTCCGGTCGCTGAGGTTGTAGAGCGGGCCGGCCGCCAAGGCGACCGCCAACGACACCGCCACCAGAAACCCGACCGACAGGTACATCACCCGAAGGCCCTTGGGGGGCGCCTCCGGGTCGGCCGCATCCTCGGTGAACTGCGGCTCGCCCCAGAATGCACCTCCCCAGATCTTGGTCATCGAGAAGAGCGTGAGTAGCGACACCAGGATCGAAATCGCCACCACGACATACTGGCCGACACTCAGCCCCGCCTCCACCAGCGCAAACTTGGCGACGAAGCCAGAGAACGGTGGCAGGCCTGCCAGGCTGAGGGCAGGCAGCAGAAACAGCACTCCCAACACCGGGTACACGCGGGCCACCCCACCGATGGCGGCCAGACGCCCCGAACCGGCCCGAACCTCCGCCAGCCCGGCGACGAGAAACAGCGTGGTCTTCACGATGATGTGGTGAATGATGTACAGAATCGCCCCGGCCAGGCCCGCCACCGTGAACAAACCCAGGCCCATGATCATGTAGCCGATCTGGGACACGATGTGGAAGCTGAGAATGCGGGGGATGTCGTCCTGTGCGATCGCCCCCAGCACGCCGACCACCATGGTGATCGAGGCAACCACCAGGATCAACGTGCCCGGCCGGGAACTCGAATCGAGGAACAGCGTCTGGGTGCGGATGATGGCGTACACCCCCACCTTGGTGAGCAGCCCGGCGAACACCGCGGTGATCGGTGACGGAGCGGTGGGATAGCTGTCGGGAAGCCACGAAAACAACGGGAACAGCGCCGCTTTGATTCCAAAAACCACCAGCAACAGCAGCCCGAACGCCAACCGCACACCATCGGGAAGCTCGGCCATGCGCACCGCAAGCTGTGCCATGTTGACCGTGCCGGTCGCTGCATAAATCAGCGCCAGCGAGGTGAGGAACAGCGCGGATGCCACCAGGCTGATGACCACATAGGTCATGCCCGAACGGATCTGTTCGCGACCACCACCCAGCGTGAGCAACACATAACTGGCGGTCAGCATCATCTCGAATGCCACAAAAAGGTTGAACAGGTCACCGGTGAGAAACGCCGCCATGACCCCCGCCGACAGCACCAGGTACACCGGATGAAAGGCACCGTGGTTGCGCTCGGCGCCCGGCTGGCCAATTGCATAGACCAACACCGAAACCAACATCACCGACGCAACCGCCAACATGATGCCCGCCAGGCGGTCGGCGATCAGCGTGATACCGAACGGCGCCGGCCAGCCACCCATCTGTGCGACCACAGGGCCAAAGCGGTCGGCTTGAATCAGCAACACGACGCTGATCACGGTCGTGGCGGACAGCACCGCCAGGCTGATCAGACGCTGGGTTCGTCGCGACTTGAATGCCGTGATCGACAGTGCGGCGCCGAGCAGCGGCAAGACGACCGGCAGCGGAAGCACGGCGTTCATTGCCCACCTCCCCCGTCGTCGGGCTCGGTCGGCTCGGCGACCCACCGGCTGGAACCCTCCAGAAAGGCGTGGTCGGTGACGACCTCGGGATCGGTGCCCTGCTCGGCGGCTCGACGGGCCACCTCACCCAGTTCGGTATCGGCCACCTCCTCGTCCGACGCCGCTGCGGCCGCCCGATCCTCCCGGGCGATACGCCGGTCCTCGCGGTCGTCCTCCACCAGGTCGTCGCCGGTCAAGACGAAACTTCGCCAGGCCATCGCCAAAAGAAACGCTGTGACGCCGAAGCTGATGACGATGGCGGTGAGCAACATGGCCTGCGGCAGGGGGTCGATGTAGCGGTCGGGGTCGGAGGGTGCCCCGTTGACGAAGGCCGGAAGCCCACCCCGCCCGGAAACCACCAACAGCAGGTTGGCCCCGTGGCTGATCAGCCCGAGGCCGATGATGATGCGGCTCAGACGTCGCTGCAACAACAGCCAGGTGCCCATACCAAACAGCAGTGCGGCCCCCAACGCCAGTGTGAAGCTCACGACGCGCCCGCCCCGGAGTCGGTGGCCGTCGGTGCCGCTGCGGCTGGGTCGTCCTCGGAAACAGCCGCCTCACCAAAGGCGGAGAGCATCATCAACACGAGGCCGACAACCACCCCGAACACCCCGATGTCGAAGGCCAGCACCGAGTTCAACTTGATGTCGCCCAGCAACGGCGGATGCAGCTTGATCTTGCCGCTCTGCAGCAAGTCACCGCCGAACAGCAGCGGTGCCATCGACGTCACCACGGCCAGAAACAGCCCGGCACCGACGAAGTACCGGCCGGGTACGCGACCGACCCGGCGAACCTCGTCGAGACCCCCGGCCGCGTACCGGAGCGCAAATGCGGCACCCGCCACGAGGCCACCGACAAAGCCACCGCCAGGCTGGTTGTGGCCCGCGAAAAGGAGATACAGCGCCAGCACCATCGCCGAGGGAAACACCACCCGAACCAGCGACTCCAACACCATCGAGCGCCTCACGGCGAACCGCCGGCGTCAATCCCAGCGTGGGGTCCGCCAAGGTCGGGGTCGTCCTCAGAGGGATCAGGCTGCGCATCGGTGTCGGAGCCGGTGGGTGACCGCGTCGAAGACTCCCTGTTGCCCTGAGCACCGCCACCGGCCCGAGAGCGCCCACGATTTCGGGGCTCCAGGTAGGCCTTCAGGCCAGGAACCACCCGTGCGTCCTCTGCCGGGGTGCCGATGGTCAAGCCTCGAGCACCGGCACGCCCCAGCGCCACCAGACCAAGCGCCGCCACGGTGAGCACGGTGATCTCGCCCAACGTGTCGAAGCCACGGAAGTCCACCAGGATGACGTTGACCACGTTGGATCCGCCGCCCTCGGAAACCGACCGGGCCAGGAACTCATCAGAGACGGGGCGGGCGGTACGTGCGCCGGACGCCACCAATGCGAACACGAAGACGAACAGGCCAACGGCACCCGAGATTGCCAGCCGCACCATCCGCCCCAACGGCGTGGCCCGCTCGCGAAATTCATTCGGCAAGACTCGGAGCACCAACACGAACAGCACCGCACCCAGCGTCTCGATGCCCAACTGGGTGAGTGCCAGGTCTGGTGCGCCCCTCAGCACATACAGAAGCGACATGCCGTAGCCGACCGCACCCAGGCAAAGCACGGCCGACAGGCGGCGCCGGATCGTGGCGGCCGCCGCGGCCGCCACGATGATGAGCGCGGTCACCGCCACCTCGCCAGGGCTGTCGGCAAACCGCGGGAGGGCCTGGCCCTGGAGCTCCCCGATGAGCCCCACGCCTGGCACGGTCACCACCGTGACGAGCACCACGCCGACGTAGGTGGGCAGTGATCCCGACTGAACCACACCGGTGACCCGGTCTGCGGTCAGGTTCAACAGACGCAACAACCCGAGGTAGGCCGAGTCGCCGAGCGCCAGCGAGGGAACCGCCGCCTGGGCGGCGGCCACCCGGCGCGCCCCCAGCACCATGATGCAACCGAGCCCAACGGTGACGGCACTCAGCAGCAGCGGGGTGGAGAAGCCGTGCCACAGCGCGAGGTGGCCGGTGGCCTCGACCGAGGAGTCCAGGGACGCTGCCGCGCCATACACGAGACGTGACGCCAACGCCGGCACGACCCCCAACACCACTGTGAAGCCCGCAAGCACCCCAGCGGGCGCCCAAAAGGCGAAGGCAGGAGCCTTGGCCGACGTTGATGCCAACGCTGACGCCGATGACGATGCGTTGGCTGCGACGCCCGCTTCGCCCGCAGCCTGCTCGGGTGCCTCGCCCGTCAACTTCACCGGTGCCGAGGACCTGACGCACTCGGGCACCGAACGATCGGTGAAGGCACCAAGCAGGAACCGCCCAGTGTAGGCGAAGGTCAACACCGATCCTGCAACGATGCCGACGAGCACCAACCACTCGCCCGTGCCGGCGTGATGGGAGAACGCCTCGTACGCGGCCTCCTTCGCAATAAACCCAAAAAGAAACGGGATGCCGGCCATCGACAGGCCTGACGCAACCGCCACCCACTTGGGTCCGGCCCATCCTGGACCCCACACGCCCAACGACCGAACATCACGGGTGTGAGCCTGGTGGTCGATGACGCCAACCACCATGAACAGCGGCGCCTTGAACAGTGCGTGGGCGATGATGAGCACCACCCCGGCCAGGGTGGCATCCGGCCGGCCCGCCCCGAAAAGCACCATCAGAAACCCGAGCTGGCTGACGGTGCCAAAAGCCAACAGGCGCTTGAGGTCGGTCTGCTGGAGCGCCCTGGCGCCGCCGGTGATCATGGTGATCAGGGCGATGGTGAGCACCGTCGGCCGCCAGAACCCGACGTCGGCAAACGGCGGGGCAAACCGCGCCACCAGGTACACGCCCGCCTTCACCATCGTTGCCGAGTGCAGGTAGGCGGAGATCGGCGTGGGTGCCACCATGGCGCCGGGGAGCCACGACGAGAACGGGAACTGCGCCGACTTGGTGAAGGCCCCGACCAAGATGCACCCAAGCCCCACGGTGACCGTGGTACCCGACGGCGGCGAGGCCACGATGGCCGACAACTCATACGTTCCGGCCGTCTGCCCCACGAGGATGAGACCCACCAACATCACCAGGCCGCCCGCGCCGGTCGTCAGCAGCGCCTGCAACGCCGAGGACCGAGCGTTGGGATCGCGATCTGCCCACCCGATGAGGAGGTACGACGTGATCGACGTCAGCTCCCAGCACACGTAGAGCCACATCAGGTGGTTGGCGGTCACCAGCCCCAACATCGCTCCGGCAAACAAGGTCAGCAGACCTGCGAGACGACCCAGGTCTGGGGTGTCCCGGTTGAAGTATCGCCCGGCGTAGGCCTGGATCCCCAGGCCGATGCCGGCGACGAGCAACACCATCACCAGCGAAAACGCATCGACCCGCACGTCCAGGCTCAGGTCAAGCCCTCGGACCCACGGGATCGACTCGGTCACCGCTGACCCGTCGAGAATGCCGCCGGCGGACACAAGCGCCCACACCAACGTCACCGCAGGAGGAATCGCCGCCACGGCAAACAGCCGACGGTCACCGGAGCGTCCAACGCAGAGCAGGGCCACGCCAAAGCACAGGTGCAGGAGGAGCAGAATGGTCAGCGGGGGCCTCCATGCATCGACACCCACCGCGAGCCCGGCGGACAACCTGCCAAGAGCCTCGGGATGACCCCGAGCAGGCTTGGGAGTTTAGCCGGGCCCGACGACGCGGCGAACTCGCACAGACGCACTCACGAGCCGTTCCACGTGAAGTAGTGAATCCCCCAGGATCGTGTCAGCGCTTTGAGGTCCACCAACGGGAGGCGATGATTACGGCGGAGGTGAGATCGCGTCGTTGGGAACACCACCGCTGGGGTAGATGACGAAGCGAACCGAGGTGCCCCCGTCCACCGGCTGAAACTCGGCCTCATCGGCGAAGGCACCGATCAAGCCCAACCCGAAGCCGCCCTCGCGTTGTTGCCCCTCCGGAGTGCTCACATCCGGCAGCGACGTGTCGATGACGGGATGAGAGCCGGTGGTGGCCAGAAACCCACCGCCCTGATCGAGAATGGACACCTCGAGACGGTCTGCGCTGAGACAACATCGCAGCCGGAGGTCGTCCGGGGACCTGCGTTCGGCATGGGCCGATACGGCGTTGGCCACCACTTCGGTCAGCACCAGCCGCAGCTTGTCCAGGTCGCCGGGGCCCAACTTGGCCGCCACCCGGGCGACCTGCTCCACCCGCCGGCGCACCATGGCCAGGCTGGCCAACTCGGCGGGAAACTCGAACTCCACCTCCACCGGCTCGGGCGCCGGCAGACCGCCGACATCGTCGAGGTCGGAGTCGCGGCGCGTCGGGCCGGACACACCGTCCACTGCGGACTGTTGAGCCTCATTGCCGGACTTCACACGATCCCTTTCTCTGTCTACCAATCTAGGCCCAATCCGCCCCGACGCCGATCACCCCGGGCCGATTTGCCCACCAGGTCCACCGGGTGCCCGGGACGATGTCACAGGCGGCCCGTATCTTGGAGACCCGATGGCCGTCCGCACTTCGCCCCCGACCGCAGCGGTTTCACCCACAACCGTCAACCCGGGCACCCCGCTCCCCGCGGCGTTGGCCCACCTGAACGGCGACCCCAGGTTGGCCGGTGTGCTGTCGGTGCCCGCACGCCCGGGCCGGCACTCGACCCTGGCGACACCCTTGCCGGACCGACTCTCGGGCCTGATCGACCTCCCGCTGTGGGCGCACCAGGCCGCAGCGATCGACCTGATCCGTGCCGGTCGCCACACCGTGATCGCCACCGGCACCGCCTCGGGCAAGTCCAGGTGCTTTCAGGTCCCGATCGCCGAGGCGGTCTCGGCGCCCGGCAGTGGCGCCACGGCCCTGCTCATCTACCCCACCAAGGCACTTGCCCAGGACCAGCTGCGGTCTCTCGGCGGCTTGGGGATCACCGAGTTGCTCGCCGCCACGGTGGATGGGGATGCCGGACCCGAGGAACGAACCTGGGCCCGCAACTCGGCCCGGGTGGTACTGACCAATCCCGAGATGTTGCACCATGGGCTGCTGGCCCATCACCGTCGATGGGCCCGCCTCTTTCGCAACCTGCGCTACGTGGTCGTGGACGAGTTGCACCTGCTTCGGGGCATGTTCGGGGGTCACAGCGCCAACGTGCTGCGGCGCCTTCGACGGGTGGCCGCGTTGTACGGAGCGGATCCCACCTTCATTTTCACCTCGGCGACGATCGGCCGACCCGGCGAGTTGGCCGAGGCATTGATCGGCGACCCGGTGGACGTCGTGGACGACGACACCTCGCCCACGGGCATGCGCACCGTGGTGGTGTGGAACCCCGGGGCAACAACCGGCGGTGAAACCGGCCTGGCACCGCAATCGTTGACCGAAGCCACAGCCACCCTGGCGGCCGCACTCATCGAGGGAGGCCACCGAACGTTGGCGTTCACCCGCTCACGCAAGGGTGTCGAGCTTGCATGGGCACGCATGCGCCAGTTGCTCGACGCTGCCGTCGGCGACCTGGTGCACCCCTACCGGGCCGGGTACCTCGTCAAGGAACGCCGCGAGATCGAGGCCGAGCTGTTTGCCGGAACCCTGCGGGGCGTCGTGGCCACCTCGGCCCTGGAGTTGGGCATCGACGTAGGCTCGCTGGATGCGGTGGTGTGCGGTGGCTTTCCCGGCACGGTTGCATCGTTTCATCAACAGATCGGCCGAGCCGGCCGTGGCACAAGCCCGTCAATCGCAGTGCTGGTCTGCGGCGAGGATCAGCTGGACCAGTGGATGGCCAGACACCCCGGCGACCTGCTCACCCGGGTGCCCGAACCAGCCGTGATCAACCCCTACAACCCCTACGTCCTCCACCCGCACCTGCTGTGTGCCGCTCACGAGTACCCGCTGAGACACGACGACGACCGCTATTGGCCCGGCGAGTTGGACGAGGCCGTCACCACCTTGGCCCGAAGCGGGGCGCTGAGCGTGAGGCACCGGGGGCGGGGCGCGGGGCGTGAGGTGGTGGCCACGTGGGCCGGCACCCGCTGGCCGTTCTCGCTGATCGGCCTGAGGTCCACCGATGCCGCCGAGGTGGAGATCCGCCACGGCGACGAGTTGGTCGGCACCGTCGGCTCCGGGCGGGCGCCCGAAACGGTGCACGAGGGTGCCATCTACCTGCACCGGGGCCGCGCCTGGAGGGTGAACCGCCTGGACCTCGATGCCCGCGTGGCCGAGGTGGAGCCCGATCGGGGTGACACCTACACGCTGGCCCGCACCGACTCCGACGTGCGCATCTTGGAACTGCCCGACGCTCGGCCACTGGAGTACTCGGGCCGTTCCCGAGACGCATCGGGCATGCCGGGGCGGGTGAGGGTGGCACCCGTGCTGGTGACGAGCAGGGTCACCGGCTACCAGCGACGTGCGGTGGGCAGCCACGAGAACCTCGGCACGACCCGGTTGGAGCTGCCGCCCCAGGAGCTGGAAACCCGAGCTGTGGTATTCACCTTGGATGAACCGGCGATCTGGGGCGGCCCTGCAACCTCAGACGGCGCTGTCCCCACCCGGCTGCTCGACCCGGACGTGCTGCCGGGCGCGCTCCACGCAGCCGAACATGGAGCCATCGGCATGCTGGGATTGTTCGGCCTGTGCGACCGGTGGGACGTGGGCGGGCTGTCCACCGCCTGCCATCCCGACACCGGAGGGCCCACCGTATTGATCCACGACGGCTACCCCGGCGGCGCCGGCATCGCCGAGCTCGCCGAACGGATCGCGGAGCGCCACCTGGCCGCCACCCGCGACGCCATCGACGAGTGCCCGTGCGTCGGCGGTTGTCCCTCCTGCGTGCAGTCCCCAAAGTGCGGCAACCTCAACGAGCCCCTGGACAAGGCGGGGGCACTGGTGGTGCTCGACGGCCTGTTGGGCCGTCGAGCGGACACCACGACGCAAGGTCGCACTCCCGAGTCACACGACATGGCACCACTCCGCCGGTAGGGTCGCATCCAACCACCCACCCCTCAGAAGGGCAGCCATGAGCACGTTCCACGACCTGGAGATGACGTCGATCACCGGCGAGCAGATTTCGTTTTCCACCTACGCCGGCAAATTGGTGCTGGTGGTCAACGTCGCCAGCTATTGAGGCCTCACCGGACAGTACGCAGGTCTGCGTACCCTCGATGAGACCAACGACGACCTGGTGGTGCTGGGGGTGCCCTGCAACCAGTTTGGCGCCCAGGAGCCCGGCACCGAGGAGGAGATCCTGTCCTTCGTGCGGGAAAACTATGGCGAGCCGTTCCAGCTCATGGCCAAGGTGGACGTCAACGGCGACGACGCCAACCCCCTCTACCGGATGCTGCGCGAGGCGTTGCCCAAAGCCGACGGCAACGGCGACATCGCCTGGAACTTCACCAAGTTCCTGGTCGGCGGCGACGGCACGCCACTGAAGCGCTACGAGCCACAGGTTGAACCCGAGGAGATCCAGGCCGACCTGGCCAACTTCCGGTCCTAAGACTCATGCATCGGGTCTGACGACAGCGAGCCACCAGCGCGAGCGGTTCGTCTCAGTCGCCGACCGATTCGATTCGGACAACAAACCGCTCGGTGACCTCAGGGTCACCGAGCATCGGTCCGACCAACGGCAGCCCGGTCACCAGCCGTTGCCGGCAACCCACGGTCACCAGCTCTCCGACGGCGATCCTGCCCTCCAGGTGAGCGACGAAACCGGACCCCTCCGACGCTGCACCCTTTCCGGCATCGGTCGCCGCTGCGTTGGTTGGCGTCACCATCGCAGCGCGCGCTGCGGCACGACAGCGGTGGGTCAGGACGATTCGGTCCCGGCCCACCAACGCCGCCTGAATGACCAACAGGGTCAGAATGACCAGTACCGGCAAGACCGCCGCCAGCTCAACGGTGGACTGCCCGCGGCACCGTCGGGACGGGCCGATCACCCCACCCTTCCCGTGACCCACCGAAACACACGGTCGAACAGTGCCCCAACCACATCGGTCGAGCTCGCCCATGCCAGTACCAGCAGCGCGAGGGTGGCAATGCCCACCACCAGAAGGGCGTACTCCACCGTGCTCTGACCCCGGTCCAAGCGGCGAACGGTCCGGGGAGGTTGGCCGGTCGGCCGGTAACCGGGCACCTCACGTTGGGTCGTGAGTTGGTGAATGATGCTGAGTGGGACGTGCTTGATCGCTGACATGTGATGCTCCTGGTTGGGTTGGGTTGGATGAATCGGGTGGAATTGCGTTGGTAGGGCTGTGGCGGGTTGCGCCCGAGACGTTGCGGTTACGGCACCGCATCGCCCAATTGGCGAAACGAGACGATCGCCAACGGTCCAAAGGTGGCCGCCATCAGTGCCGGAAGGATGCACAGCACCAACGGGCCGAGCAGCCGAACCGGCAACCGTCGCACCAGCGCCTCCGCCCGGCGCCGGGCCAACTCACGTTGCTGATCGGCGCAGCGGGCCAGCAGCGGTGTCGCCGCCGAGCCGGATCGGTCAGCGGCCGCCAGCGCCGCACCGATCGGTTCCAGGGGATGCTCCGATTCGCTCCATTGATCGAGCACTCGGCGGATCGAATCACCCTGGGCCAGACCCCGGCCTGCCATTCGAAGGTCGTCGGACAACGGTCCCGAGACAACCTCCGCAACGCCGAGGATGGCTCCCCGAACGGTCAGACCCGCCGACAACGCCACAACAAACAGATCAGCGATCTCGGGGACGGCAGCCCGCCGTGCCGCTACTTGGGCCAGCCTCACTCGGCGTCGGGCCAGCCGCCCCTTTCCCCACCAGGCGACGACCACCAACGCCAGGACGGGGTGAACCAACAGGGCCACGCCGCCGAGCACCAGCGCAATGCGGGAGCGGCGATCGAGGCCCCCGGCGGGCTCCCGCGATTGCTGCTCACCCTCGATCACCCCGGGGAGGCCGGGGGCGCCCTCAGCCCAACCGAGGTGTCTGGCCGAGTTGGTCGACGAAGCGGCGGCGTTCATGGAGGTCGACGTCCACGCGGCCCAGCCCAACCACCCCACGGCGATCGTGGTGACGGCGCTCACGTGTCACCGCCCACCCCGGAGGCGAGGATGCGACGGCTCCACACGAAACCAACCACCTCCAGCGCGACCGCCACGGCAAGCACCACGACGCCGGCGGGGGTGGCCACCGCCCCGATCAGCCTCGGGTCGACCACCGAACCAAGCACCAGAAACAGCGGCGGCAGCGCCACGAGCACCCAGGCCGACAAACGGGCTTGAGAGGTCTGAGCAGCCAGCTCGGCAGCGACGGCCCTCCGGTCGCGAAGCGTGTTGGCCACCCCGTCCAGCGCATCGGCGGTGCGGCCGCCGTGCCGGGCCGCCAGCCGCAGTGCCGCCACCAGCAGGCGCCGCTCAAGTGGTGCGCCCTCGGCCAGCCCTCGGAGCGCATCGTCCAACGGCACACCCCGCCGCAACTCAAGCGCCAGCACCCGCACGTCTTCACCGAGCGGCTCCGGTGCGTCCGCCTGGCCGAGCGCCTCGGGCAACGATGCCCCGGACCGAACGCGCGCAGCCAAGGCCTCGGCCAGGGCCCCGACCGCCGCCCCCTCCCCCGACCCGGGATGCCGAGGCTTGCGGTCCGACGGGGTCGTGGTCGGGGTGGTGGACGGGATTGTGGGCGACTCCACCGAACGTCGTGCGACCGGGCCAAGCGTCGGGATCAGCCAAGCCGCTGCGGCTGCCGAGCCGGCGATTGCGGAAACGAACAGATCACCCACGACCCACACCTCGTCGACTTTCGCCAGGCAGCGGCACCGGGGCCGAACCCGCCAGCGGCACAAAAGTGGGCGATTCGGCCGTTCCTTCCAGGCTCCACACACCGACAACACCGCGGGACCCGTCGCCTCGACGTTCAACCCCAACCAACACGTCCACGGCAGCATGCAACCGACGGCGAATGCCGGCGATGCCCAAGCCCGGGGCACCGAGCAGGGTGAGCGACTCCAGGCGATCCATCGCCTCGGCGGGGTTTCCTGCGTGCACGGTGGACAGGCCCCCGTCGTGACCGGTTGACAGCGCACTGACCAGATCGGCGGCCTCGCCCCCACGCACCTCCCCGACGATCAGCCGGTCGGGTCGCAGCCGAAGCGCCGCACGAACCAGGTCGCCCAGATCGACCGAACCTGCACCTTCGGCATTGGCACGGCGAGCTTCCAGACGCACCAGATGCCGCCCCGGGGGCATCAGCTCGGCCGTGTCCTCAACCACCACCAGACGCTCGTGCGGGGGCAGTTGTGAGCAAAGCGCGTCCAGCAGCGTGGTTTTTCCGGCTCCGGTGCCCCCAAACACGATCACGTTGTTGCGAGCCTTCAGGATCCCCATCAACGCATCGACCTGGGCGGGACCTGCCAGCGCATCCAGCGGCACCGCTCGCACCTCGAAGCGCCGGTAGGCCAGCACCGGGCCACCGAGGGCCACCGGCGGCACCACCACCGCCACCCGGGTACCGTCGGCCATCGCCGCGTCGGCGACCGGCGAAGCGGGGTCGACGCGCTTGCCAAGCGGCCCCAGCGTGCGTTCCACCAACCGGTACACATCGGCCTCGCTCAAGGTCACCCCTGTGGCCTCAACGCGGCCGGAGCGTTCGATCCACACCGGACCCGGACCGTTGACCAAAACGTCGGTCACCCCGGGAAGAGCCAGGAGGGCCGCCACCGGACCAAGCCCAACCAGCTCCGCCCGAACCTCCTCCGCCACCTGTAGGTGCCGCGACGTCTGCTGGAGCGGGTCGAACTCCGCCAGCACCGCCGCAACCGCCGAAACCGGCCACTCCCCGCTGGGCTCACGGCGTTCCAGCACCGCCCGCACCCGCCTGGCCAGGGAGGCGATCTCCGAACCGGATACCGCTTCGGCAGGCCCTCCCGTGCCGAACGAAGGCCCGGTCCCCTTCGGGGGGCCGACTTGTCGAGCGCGCAGGTCGGGTGCCACCTCAGCCCGCCGACTTCCGCTCGCTGGCGGCCGCGGCGTGAACACCGTCGACGAGCAGGAGGTCTGCCAGCGCCGCCATCGTTCGGTCCAGGCGTCGAGGAAGACGTGACACCAACATTCCGGAATCCACCGACCGCGCCACCGCCGGGTCGAGTTCCACCGTGGCCGACACCGGCGCATCGAGTGTGTCGGCAACATCACCCCGGCTGAGGGCGCGCTGAGGCTCGCGCACCAACACCGCCGAGTCGCAGCGCAGGTTCAAACCACGGAATCGCCGCAGGGCCAGGTAGCAGGCACGGATCACCACCACGTTGTTTGCGGCCGCCAGCACCGCCGCTCGTCGGAGATCGTCGGCCCCGGCCGTTGCGGCCGGTTCGACCATGCCGTCACGAGCGGAGGGAACGCCAACATCGACCAGGACGACGTCGGCCAGGCCATCGACCGCCCGCCACAGCGCGTCGATCCGGCCGGCCGCCCCATGGCCACCAGGGGTCAACCCACCCGAACCGGTGTCGCGCCCCGACACGTCGCCCCCACCGAGTGGCACCACCGTCAACCGCTCCGCCACGTTCAGGGCCGTGCGTTCCAGCGCTCCGCCCGCCGCGTCGCTCGCCAGCCAGTCGAGTACACCGACCGACTGGATTCCCGTCGCCCCCAGGAGCGCCGGCTGGTCGCCGGCCAGGTCCACGATGGCCACGCTGTCCTGTGACCTCCGCACATGGGACAACGCCAACGACGCAACCGTGACGCTGACACCCTGCCCGCCCTTGGGACCCCAGAGTGCGATCACGACAATCCGACGAGTAACGCGTCGCATCCGATGAGAGGTCGGGAACAGTCGGGGTGGAGATCAACGGGTTGCCGCCCAACACACGCTGGACGGGGGCGCTGCGAAGTAAACATGCCCCCAGCATCGGGCCCCGACCTCGATGTGTCATCGGGTCATCAACCCCGGTGACCCCGACCCGGAGCACGGAATCGTCGGTGCATTCACCCTGCGCAGGTACTGCCCGGCGGCCCTCCGATAGCCTCCTGCGCTGTCATGAACGACTCCCACGCAGCCGAGACGCACCCACCATCGACCGCGCCCGCCCGCGACGTGACCGCACGACTGACCGCAGCGTTCGTTGTGGGCTTCGTCGGCCTGTCCACCGAGATCGCCTACACGCGGGTGATCTCGTTCAAGCTGTTCTATTACTACACCTACTTCGTGATCGGGCTGGCGCTGTTGGGCCTGGGCGCCGCCAGCGCCATCGTGTCCCTCTCACCCAGGCTGCGTCGGGCCGACACCGTGTCGTTGGTGGCCCGGTTGGCACCGGTGGCCGGTGTGGTTGGGCTGGTCTCCTATGCGGTGGTGGCCCGCCTGCAATTGGACACGCAGAAGATCTGGGCCTCCGCGGTCGGCATCGCCGGCCCGCAGTTCTTGAAGCTGCTGGTGATGTCGATCGCGCTCACCATGGTGTTTTTCGCCATCGGCCTGGTGTTGGCCAAGCTGATCGTCGCCGAGGCGCACGAAGTTCGGCGACTCTACTTTTGGGACCTCACCGGCGCTGCCTTGGGTTGCCTCACCGCCGTCCCGCTCCAGGCTTGGATCGGCCCTCCGAACATGATCGTGGCATCCAACCTTGCACTGGTGGCCCTCGGCGTGTGGCTGGCCGTCAGGTCGGGGCGCCATCTGGCCTTCGCAGGGGGGATGGGAGCGGTCGCTTTGGCGGCGATGCTGCTTGCCGTCTCCATCCCGATCCGCACCGACGCCACCAAGACGCTGCGCGTCGATCAGGAGGTGCTGGCGGGCGACTGGGGCGCCGTGTTTCGGGTGGACGCCACCCAGACCACCAAGGACCTGATCACTCTGAACCACGACGGGCTGTGGGGATCATCGATCTGGCGCTACGACGGCACCCGCAAAACGACGGCCCGCTTCGACATTGACAGCCGCCAGATCCCGTTCGCAGCGTTGGACGAGCCACCCGAGAACATGCTGATCATCGGCGCCGCGGGTGGCAACGAGATCATGGCCGCCCGTACCTACGGGGCAAAGAACATCGACGCGGTCGAACTGAACCCGGTGACCGCCAGCCTGCTGCGCAACGAGTTCGCGGAATTCACCGGCAACATCACCGAGCAGCCCGGCGTCAACTATGTGCAGGGTGACGGGCGCACCTTCCTGGCCCGCAGCGACAAAAACTACGACCTGATCTGGTTCGTCGCCCCCGACAGCTACGCCGCGTCCAACGCCGCCACCTCGGGGGCGTTCGTGCTCTCCGAGAGCTACCTCTACACCGAGGAGATGTTGACCACCGCCTACAGCCACCTCACCGACCGGGGCATGATCGTGTCGCAGTTCGGCGACTTCCAATTCGAGTCGGCGCCCAACCGCACGGCCCGGTACCTGGCAACGGCCCGCTCGGCGCTCAACGAGGAGATGGGTGGCAAACAGGGCGACTTCGCCAACCACACCGGGCTCACCGTGGAAGGCGTGGAAGCCTCGATCGCCAAGATCTCCACCATCCTGCTGTTTAAGAATCCGCCGGAGCCCGTCGCCATGGAACGGGTCACCAAGGTGGTCGAAGAAACTCCTGACGGCCGGGTGGTGCATCTGCCCGGGGTGGACGGCACCGGGGAGGGCATCACTGCTCAGATCATCTCCGGCGACGACGCCACCGTCACCAGGCTGGTGGCCGACTACCCCTACGACATCTCTGCGATCAACGACAACGGCCCCTTCTTCTGGCACTTCACACCGTTCAGCAACGTCGACGCCATGTTCTCCCGCAACTACAGCGACTCTGAGATCGCAATCGGTGAACGGTTGTTGTTGATGCTGGTGCTGATCGCCACGATCACCGCAGCGCTCTTCCTGTGGCTGCCCTTCGGTTTGGCCCGCCGAAAGTCAACCGTCAAAGTTCGGGGCAAGGCACGCCTGTTTCTGTACTTCGCGTCGATCGGGCTGGGGTTCATCTTCGTCGAGGTGGCGATGATCCAGCGGTTCTCGCTGCTACTGGGCTTCCCCACCCTGTCACTTTCGGTTTCACTGTTCACGCTGTTGCTGGCGACCGCGGTGGGCGCCCGCTACTCGGACAGGTTCGGCGCCAATGTCCGCGTGCGTCTCACCGCCACCACGGTGGCGTTGTGGGCGGTCACCCTGCTGTACCTCGTCATCAGCCGACCGATCACCAACGTGGCCTTGGCGTGGCCCCAAGGCGCCCGCATCGTGTTGGTGTTTGCCATGTTGTTCCCCATTGGTGTGCTGTTGGGCATGTTCCTGCCCACGGGGATCGACCGGGCAAACCTGACCGCCGAATCCCAGGACCCGGACGACGATGGTCGGCTGGTGGCCTGGTGCTGGGCGGTCAACGGGTTCTTCTCGGTGCTCGGCTCGTCCACCGGCACCATCCTGTCGATGAGCTTCGGCTTCAACCGCACGGTGGTCATCGGTCTGCTGCTGTATGTCGTGGCGGCTGTGTTGTTGTCGCAGGGTGGCGGCGAACCGGCGACCGACGAGCAGGCGGATCCTGGCGTGACCGGAGCCGACGACGGCATGGTTGACGCCGCCGCCCCGTCAGCGGGCTGACCCGCAGTTGCAGCTCAACGATCAGTCTCCGCTGCGCCCAAGCGCCACCGCACGCCTGGTTGAGATTGACCATCCGCCAACGCTGCGGGGAAGCTAGTCGGCCATGCGCACACTCCCCGGTCCCGGCGATCCGCTGTCCATCGCCTACCTCACCTACCGGGGTAAGCCACACGTGGGCGGTCAGGGCGTGTACACCCGGCACCTCACCAAGGCGCTCGCCGACCTCGGACACCACGTCGAGGTGCTGTCGGGTCAGCCCTACCCCACCCTGGACGAGCGGGTGCCGCTGATCAAGCTGCCCAGCCTCGACATCTACAACGATCACTTCCCCATGCGCATGCCCGGTTTGTGGGAACTCAAGGACTTCGCCGACTGGGCCGAGGTCACCTCATTTTCGGCGGGTACCTTTCCCGAACCGCTGGCGTTCTCGATCCGCGCCGCCCGCTGGCTGGCCCAGCACGGCGATCGCTTCGACCTGGTGCACGACAACCAAAGCCTCGGTTACGGCCTGCTGGCCATCGAGCGCCAAGGGTTGCCGGTCTTGGGCACGATCCATCACCCCATCACCGTGGACCGCAGGGTGGAGATGGAACACGCCGAGGATTGGAAGGCCCGCTGGGGAAAGCGACGCTGGTATCGCTTTACCCGCATGCAGACCCGCGTGGCCAAGCGCCTGAGCCGCATCATCACCGTGTCGGAGAACTCCGCCACCGACATCCTCGCCGATCACGACGTATCTCCCGATCGGCTTCACATCGTGCCGGTGGGAGTCGATCCCAACCTGTTTCGCCCGCTCACCGGCGTGGAGCGGGTACCGCGTCGCATCATCTCGACCGCCTCGGCCGACGTGCCCATGAAGGGCCAGCGGTTCCTGCTGGAGGCGGTGGCCAAACTTCGGGCCGAGCGCCCCGACGTGACCCTCACCATCATCGGGTCACTCAAGGACGGCAGTCGCACCCACTCCACGCTGGACCGCCTGGGCCTGCGCGACTGTGTCACCTTCGTCAGCGGTGTCAGCGACGAACGCATCGTCGAGTTGTACTCCGAGGCGTCGGTGGCGGTCGTCCCGTCGCTGTACGAGGGCTTCTCGCTTCCTGCAATCGAGGCCATGGCGGCCGCCTGCCCGCTGGTGGCCACCACCGGCGGCGCGCTCCCCGAGGTCACCGGTGTCGACGGCGACACCTGCTACCAGGTGCCGCCCGGCGACGCCGACGCGCTGGTGGCCGGCATCAACCGCGTGTTCGATCATCCGGCAGAGGCAACAGCCGTCGGCGAACGGGGTCGCAATCGAGTCGTGGAAAACTGGAGCTGGAAACGAACCGCCGAGCGCACGGTGACCCACTACCGGGCACTGCTCGCCGACGCTGCCGCCGACACCTCGACCAACCGCACGGCCACCATTGGAAAGCGACATCATGCTGACCGTTGATTTCGATCGGTTGGACGTACGTGCCGGCCACCGCTACCTCGACATCGGTGCCGGTCTCGGCCGTCACAGCTACGAGGCGGCGCGTCGGGGCGCCCATGTGGTGGCATTGGACTACGACCCCGATGCGTTGCCCGAAATGGCCGGGATGCTCGGGGCCATGGCGGAGGTGGGTGAGTCTCCCGAGGGCACCGGCGCCATCGTCATGCGAGGCAACGCGCTGACCCTGCCGTTTCCCGACGCCAGTTTCGATCGCGTCATCGTGTCTGAGGTGCTCGAGCACATCGCCGACGACGCCGGGGTCCTCGCCGAAATCCGTCGGGTGCTGCGCCCCGACGGCAGGATGGCCGCCACGGTTCCCGCCTGGCTGCCCGAGAAGATCTGCTGGTGGTTGTCCGCCGAGTACCACGCGCCGCTGGTGGAGGGCGGCCACCTGCGCATCTATACCGAGCCCATGCTCAACGAGCGCATCGGCGCCGCCGGGCTGCGCCCCGACGGCACGGCCCGCACCCACGCACTGCACAGCCCGTACTGGTGGCTCCGCTGCCTGGCCGGGCCCGCCAACGACACCAACAAGGTCGTTGAGGCGTACCACAAGCTGCTGGTGTGGGACATGGTGAAGGCACCATGGATCACGCGTACGGCCGAATCGTTGTTGGCTCGACCGTTGGGCAAGAGCCTGGTGGCCTACGCCGGGTTGCCCGCCGAGTCCGGACGTGCACGCTGATGGCACCGCCCGGCGGATGGCTTCACGGGGTACCCGGCGTCTTGGACGGTGGCCAACTGACCCTCACCGTGGACCGGTTGGCCGAGTGGCAGTTGAGCGACGGCATGATGCCCTGGTTCCCCGGAGGTCACGCCGACCCGTGGAACCACACCGAGGCCCTGATGGCGCTCATGTTGGGCGGCCGCAGAGCGGAGGCCGAGGCCGGCTTCGCATGGCTGGCGGGCTTACAGCACGCAGACGGGTCGTGGCACCAGTACTACCTGGCGGGCGGAGAGGTCGAGGAGCCCAAGCTCGACGCCAACTGTGTGGCGTACGTGGCCGCCGGCCTTTACCACCACTGGTTGCTCTTCGAGGATCGCTCCTACCTGGAATCCAACTGGGAGATGCTGTGCGGCGCGGTCGATTTCGTGCGCGGCCTGCAGACCGATCGGGGCGAGGTGCTGTGGGCCCGCAGGCCTGACGGTTCCGCATTTGAGTTTGCCCTGCTCACCGGATCGTCGTCGATCGCCCACAGCCTGCGTTGCGCCGTGGCAATCGCCGAGGTGTTGGGCCACGACCGCAAGGACTGGGTCGATTCGGCTGAGGCGTTGGGCCGGGTCATCCGCGACGAACCCGAGGCATTCGCACCCAAGCACCGCTGGGCCATGGACTGGTACTACCCGGTGCTCACCGGGGTGGAAACCGGCGAGCGTGGCCGTCACCGCCTGGCATCCCGTCGGGCGGCGTTCGTGATGGACGAACGGGGCGTACGCTGCGTGTCCGACCGGCCGTGGGTCACCGCGGCCGAAACCTGCGAGTGCGCCATGGCACACCTTGCAGTCGGCGAGCCCGAGGTGGCTGCCGCAATGTTCCGGTGGGCACAGCGTCTGCGCACCGAGGAGGGCCACTATTGGACAGGCATCGTGTACCCACAGGAGGATTACTTTCCCTCCGGCGAACAATCAACGTACTCGTCCGCCGCAGTGGTCCTGGCCGCCGATGCGTTGTCCGAAGCCAGCCCGGCCTCGTGGCTGTTCACCGAGCACGCCCGACTGCCCGCCGGGGCACCGCTGTAGCTCTGGCTCTGTCAGCAGTGGCTCTGTCAGCACTGGCTCTGGGAGCGGCGCTCGCGGCCCCGGTGGCGGGCGCCCAGCAACCCAATACCCCCACCACGCCCCCTCCCCTGGTGGATGAGCGTCCGTTGCCGGACCGTCCCACCACCTCCGGTACGCCCACCTCGGCTGCCACTGCGCCATCGAGCACCGCTGCCGTGCCGGGAGCTACGGGCGGGACGCCAACCACCATCGCCGTCGACCCGATGGAAAAGGGCGGCGGACTCAACAACGCCCTGCCTCGACCCAACTCGGGCCATCAACCCCAGTATCAGGGCGATCGTGGCACCGGAAGCCAGTACGCGGTGTTGGGCGCAATGCTGTTGGCGCTCTTGGTGATCCTGTCGCTGGTGATCCGTCAGAGCCGCCGCTCGACCAGCCGGTGGAGCGCGGCCGCGCCCATGGCCGGCAAGCCGCCCGTGGGTCAACCAACTCAGCACCAACCGGTTCAGGGCCAACCGGCCCAAGGCCGGTCGGACCAAGAAGGGTCAGACCCGGGTCAATAGCCGCAACGAACCGGTGTGGTCCGAGTCGACGAACCTTCCCGAGTCAAGCGCCCGAAGGTAGATCTCATATGGCGGACGACCCCCATCGGCAGGGTCGGGAAACACGTCGTGGATGGCCAACGTGCCACCCGTCGCCACATGCGGGGTCCACAACTCGAAGTCTCGGTGGGCGGGTTCAGCGCCGTGCCCGCCGTCGATGAACAGCAGCGCCAGCGGCGTCGACCACACCGGCGCCACCACCTCGGAGTGCCCGACCAGCGCCACCACCACCCGATCCAGTCCGGCGGCCTGAACGGTACGGCGAAACGTCGGCAACGTGTCCAGCAGCCCCACCTCGGGGTCGACCAGATCGGCATCGTGATGTTCCCATCCGGCCTGGTTCTCCTCCGAGCCACGATGATGATCCAGGGCGAACAGCACCCGGTCGGCGTCTCGGGCGGCGGCGCCCAGGTACAGGGCGGACTTGCCGCAATACGAACCGATCTCCAGCATTGGCGCTGAGGACACCGAGCCAAGAGCGGTCACGGCCGCGGAGTACAGCGCCAGGCCCTCGCCAGGCGGCATGAAACCTCGGGCTGCCTCGGCGGCCGCCCGATCCTCAGGCGTCAACGATCACCCGCCGGCGTCGCAGGCGATGACGGTGCGGGAGCCGAGCCACTGCCGTCGAGGTTGGCCTGCTCGTCGTCGTTTTGTGGTTCGCTGCGTTCGTTCAGGTCGGCAGCATCTTCCTCGTGCAGGTGGGTCACGTTGAACACCAACTTGTCGAGGAACACGAAGCGGGCTGCCCACACGACGCCGTAGCCCAGCAACTGGGCTGCGAAGATGCCGAGCGCCCGGACCCATGCGTCGGTGGTGTCCTCGGGCAGCCAGCCGTCCACCAGGTACAGACACCCGGCAGCAAATGCAGTTCCCAGCACAGCCGAGACCCAGAAGACAACGACCTCGGTGCGAACCTTGTCCCGATTGGCGTGGCGCCAGACGTAGTACTTGTTGGCCAGAAAATTGGGTGGGGTGAGGATGGTGGCTGCGATCAACTGGGCCGGCACCACCGCGATACCCAACCACCAGTGAAAGAGTTGCAACAGGATCTGCCCAAGGGGCACGAACACCAGCGAGACGGCCGAGTAGCGCACCAGCTTGCGGAACTGGTGGTGGTGCCACAGCTTCTTGATGCGGTCCGTCGAGGTCTTGGCGGGAACCTCCGCCCAGATGTCTTCGGCCGTTTCCATGCACACCACACTATCGGCGCCGGTCTGCGAAGCCCGAGCGCACCGATTCCTGCCTCCCGCGCGTTTATCGGTAAGACTTTGCGCTGTGAGCGATCCGGCATCGAGCGCTGAGCCCCGTGAGGTGCCCACAGTCGTGCGCGCGCTGCTGGTGTTCGGCCTTCTCTACCTGTTCCTCGTCGGCATCTCGGTACTGGAGGGCGGCATCTCGTCGCTGGGCGAGGGCATCCAGGAGCAGTTGTTCACCAGCGTCAAGAACCCGATCGCAGCGCTGTGCGTCGGCATCCTCGCAACCGTGGTGGCCCAGTCCTCATCGGTGACCACCTCAACGATCGTCGGCCTGGTCGGCACCGGGTTGTTGCCGGTCGAAGCGGCCGTGCCGATGATCATGGGCGCCAACATCGGCACCACCGTGACCGCCACGCTGGTATCGCTCGGTCACCTCCGGCGCTCCGCCGAGATGCGCGATGCATTCGCCGCCGCCACCGTGCACGACTATTTCAACCTGCTTGCGGTCGCAGTGCTGTTGCCGCTGGAGATGGCCACCCACGTGCTGGCCCGCTCGGCGACGTGGCTTTCCGACCGGCTCGTCGGCACCGGCGGCGGCACCTTCAAGAGCCCGGTCCAGCAGGCGGTCAAGGGCCCGGCCGGATGGGTGCGGTCGGCGCTGGAGTCCACCGGTGCCTCCGGCACGCTGCTTGGGGTCTTGTTGATCATCGCCGGTTTGGTCTTCATCTTCGTGGCGCTGGCGTTTATCACCACCAACATGAAGGCGCTGGTCGCAGACCGGATGGAACAGTCGATCAACGCGTTCCTCGGCCGCAGCGGCGGCGCTGCGGCGATGCTGTTGGGCCTGGTGATCACCATGGCGGTGCAGTCGTCGTCGATCACCACATCGATCATGGTGCCGCTGGCCGCCTCCGGGGTGCTGACATTGCGCAGCGTCTACCCGGTCACCCTCGGGGCCAACGTGGGCACGACGATCACGGGGATCCTCGCGTCCCTGGCCACGTCCCGGCCCGAGGCGCTCACGATCGCCCTGGTGCACACACTCTTCAACATCGGCGGTATCCTGCTGTTCTATCCCGTGCCGGCAATGCGCGAGATCCCGATTCGCCTGGCGACCCGGACCGGCGAGGTGGCCGCCCGCCACCCGACTGTCGTCGTCACGGGCGTAGGTGTCTGCTTTGTCGTGATCCCGCTACTCGGAATCGTCACCCTAAGATGAGGTACCACGCATGGTCATGAGTTTTTTTCGAGGCGACGGCGATGCGGTGACCGACTCGGTCGACCGCCAGATCAACGAGATGCTGGGCGCAGGTCGACACAGCTTTGATTTGGCAATGTCGGCGTTGGTGGCCGGACCCAACATCGACGCAATCGGCGACGACGTGCACGATACCGACCGTCAGGTCAATGAGATCGAGGAAACGGTGCGCCGCGAGTTGGTGGTGCACTCGGCCGTGCACGGCCAGTCCGACATGAGCCTGGTGATGCCCAGCCTGCTGGTGGTCAAGCGCCTGGAGCGGGTGGGAGATCAGTGTAAGAACATCTTCGGCATGGCTGAGGAAGGCATCCGGTTCACCGATGCCCCGGACCGGGCGGTCTTTGACGATGACCGCCGAGTGGTGTCGGCCATGTTCAGCACGACCAGCGAGTTGCTCGCCGAGCGCGACCCCGCCGCCGTCGACGCGTTCAGCACCACCGCCGAGGCGTTGATGGCCGAGCTGGAGGACCGGGTGGTTCAGCTGATGAGCAGCGACGAGCCATCCAGCTACGGTGTGCCCCGAGCCATGTTGGCCCGTTACATCAAGCGCATCGTGGCAAACCTGGAAGGTTCGGCACGCACGGTTACGGTGCCACTCACCGGCACCGAACCCACCGATCTGGACGAATAGGCGCATCCGATGAACTCCCGTCTGATTGGTGCCCTGACGGTGGTGGTTGCGTGCAGTGCCGTGCTGTTCGGATGCACCGACGCCGACACGGACACCGACAAGTCCGGTTCGGTCGAGACAACGGCGCCGTCTTCGATCCCTGACAGCTCGGTCAAGGCCGAGGCGATAACCACCGACCTTGAGGCCCCCACCGTGGTGCTGGGAGCCGCCGACGGCACACTTCTGGTGGCCGAACGGGCAGGCAACGTCCGCCGGATCGACCCCAAAAACCCCGACAGGTCCTCGACGGTCTTGGACATCACCTCCGACGTCGGCGACCTCTCCGGCGAGAAGGGCCTGTTGGGCCTGGCCACGTCGCCAAACGATGACGAGTTGTACGTCAGCTACACCCGGGCCGCCGATGGTGCCAGCGTGATCAAGACCTTCCCGCTCGGAGCAGACGGGGTGGCAACCGCATCAGGGCGCGAGATGCTGGTGGTTCCTCAGCCGTTCTCAAACCACAACGGCGGCAACCTCGCCGTGGACGCCGACGGGCTGCTCTGGCTCGGTCTGGGCGATGGCGGCGCCGGAGGTGATCCCAACGAAAACGGCCAGAATCCGGCCACCCTCCTGGGGTCGATGTTGCGGATCCGCCCCACGCTTGACGGCGACGAGCCCTACCAGATCCCCGACGACAACCCGTTCTCCGACGGCACCACCCCGAACGGATCCAAGGCCGCGCCGGAGGCATGGGCATACGGCCTGCGCAACCCGTGGCGATTCACCTTCGACTCGGCAACAGGCGACCTGTGGATTGCCGACGTCGGCCAGGGCGAGTGGGAGGAGATCAACCACGTGGCCGCCGACGACGGCCTGGGCGAAGGCGCCAACTTCGGGTGGAATCACCGCGAGGGTACCCACCCCTATACCGACGACCCGGACCCGGCCGACGCACCCGGCGATATGGTCGATCCGGTGTTCGACTACAGCCACTCCGACGGGCGCTGCTCGGTCACCGGCGGGGTGGTCGTACGCAACGCTCCCGGACTTCCCAACCTCGACGGCGTCTACCTGTGGGCCGATCTGTGCGAGGGCAGGCTCCACGGCCTTCGCCCCGATGCCGACGGTGAGGTGACCGATCTCGACCTGGGTGCAGAAGTGCCAGGCATTACCAGCTTCGGCACCGCAGCCGATGGCGAGGTGTACGCCGTCTCCGTCGATCAAAACCAGCTCTGGCGCCTCACCCAAGCCGGCTGAGCACCGCCCTACGCATCACCCCTGTGGCGGTAAACATTGGTGTCGCGCTGGACAAACCCGAGACGCTTGTAGAGGCGGTTCGCAACCTCGCGGGTGGGGCGGCTGGTCAGGTCAACCGAGCGGGCGCCCAGCGACTCCGCCACCTCCAACGCAAACCGGTTGAGGGCAGCGCCGACGCCCTTGCCGCGGGCGTCGCCGTCGACCACCACGTCCTCGATCCAGGCACGAACGCCGGTGGGGAGGGGAAACACCACCAGGGTGAGGCTGCCGAGCAGCGCCCCGTCCTCCTCGGCGACCAGGAAGTGGCAGGCCTCGTGGGTGACGACCCCGGCCAATACCTCCTCGGTGAGGGCCGAGGCCGACTTTGACAGCTGCGGCAAAAGCGCCGCCATCGCCTCGGTGAGGCCCGGCTCCATCTCGCTGACTTCACGTACCTCAACCATGGGTTTGCTCCTCGGTGTGACCCGTCACCCTTGTTCGGTCGGCGGGCGGGAGGGGCTCGCCCTCCGGGATCCATACGTCGCTTCGCGGCGGGTCGAAGTACGGGATCGGCGCCTCGGCGTCGATGGCCTGGAAGGCGATATCCACCCAGTTGCCCGCCCCGGCCAGCGGGTCCGGAAGTGAGTCGCGGTCAAA
Organism: Candidatus Microthrix parvicella Bio17-1; assembly: GCF_000299415.1. Classification (NCBI taxonomy): domain Bacteria; kingdom Bacillati; phylum Actinomycetota; class Acidimicrobiia; order Acidimicrobiales; family Microthrixaceae; genus Candidatus Neomicrothrix; species Candidatus Neomicrothrix parvicella. Next base: position 460,961 of record NZ_AMPG01000003.1, on the reverse strand, counting down.
CCAGCCCACGTCGAGGCACTCCAGCGGGTGACGAGCCAACGAACCACCCACCGGCCGCAACTTGAAGATCAAGGAATACAACGGCACGGCGGAAAACCCTCGGCGCAGGCCATCGAAGACGGCGACAAACGACTCCACTTCGGCGATGATGCCGGTCTCCTCCCCCACCTCTTTGACGGCCACCTCCGCCGGCGAATAGCCGATGTCGGCCCACCCGGTGGGGTAGAGCCACACGCCCGAGTCCGCCCGCTGAATCAGCAGAATCTCACCGTCGTCGTTGCCCACCACCGCGCCCACGGCAACCTTCGGGGTGACGTAACCCAGCGCCCCATCACCGGCGCCCTTCATCCACTCCTGCACCAACGCCGACGGGTCGAGCGTGCCGCGCCCAGCCGCCACCCGCATGTCGGCCGCCACCGCCAACACCTCTTCGTACCGTTCCTGCTCGTACAGGCTCTCGGTGAACCCCAACCCGCTGCGGGCAATCGCAGCGAGTGCCTCGGACCATCTGATCAGGTCGGACTCGGTGATGCACTCCACGGGTTGGGAGGCTAGTGGCACCCGCTCAGTGGACGGCGGCGTCGACCAGGGCCTGACGCAGCGCATGCCGGCGAGCCGGGTCCACCACCGGGGCACCTTCCGTGTCGGTGATTGAGAAGGTGTCGACGGCATTGGGGCCAAGCGTGGTGAGGGTGGCCTTCACGATGGTGCAGTCCAATTCGGTCAAGGCCGATGCCAACGAGAACGCCAGCCCTGTGCGGTCGGCGGCCGCCACCTCGATCACGGTCACGCCCGTGCCCTCGTCGAAACGAACCGTCGGTTGCACCATCGTGCCGGGCCAGGCGCGGTGGCGTTCGGACTGCAAGCGCTCGGCCAACCGTGCCCGGATCGCCAGACGCGCGTCGAGCGCCGCGCTCAGGTCGTCCACTATCCGCCCCCACCGAGGTGCCTCCCCCGACGGTGTGCGAATACGGAACATCTGCACCGCCCAGCCCCCGGAACACGAAGCCGACGCTGTCAGGATCCGCGCGTTGCGGAGCGCCAGTACACCGGCGACACGGGCAAACAGACCGGGCCGGTCGGGCATACACACCACCAGCCGATCACCTTCACCCCGCAGCACCGGAGCACATGTCTCCAGCAATCCCTTCACTTCGGGGTCGTCCGAAAGGGTGCCCTGCGAGGCGTCCTCGATTGCTTCGATGCCCGCCAACCTGGCGATTGTCCGGTCGGCCAGTGTGCGCACCAGCGATGCCTTCCATGGCCCCCACGCGGTCGATCCGGTCGCCCGCCCATCGGCCTCGGCCAGTGCGGCCAGCATCCGAACCTCGCCGACCGAGCCGACCTGGTCGGTCACCATCGCAATCGTGGCCGGATCGTCCAGATCCCGGCGCGTGGCCACCTCGGGCATCAGCAGGTGGTGGGTCACCATGGCGACCACCCCGTCGGTCTCGCGTTTGGGAAACCCCATGCGTTCCATTGCGCCACGAGCGAGCTGTGCACCCACCTCGCTGTGATCCCCGGGTCGCCCCTTGCCCAGATCGTGAAACAGCGCCCCCAACACCAGCAGGTCGGGCCGGTCGACGCGCCCGCTCAGCCCGGCGGCAATGGCGGCGCACTCCAAGAGGTGTCGGTCGACGGTGAAGCGATGGTACGGGTTTCGTTGCGGGGCGCACCGCACCGCCTCCCACTCGGGCAGGATTCGCGCCCAGAGGCCAACCCGATCGAGCGCCTCCACCACTCGCACCGAAGATGGGCCAGATGCAACCAGGCGACAGAAGAGCCGTCGGGCCTGGGTGCTCCATGGCTCGGGAATCGGCGCCAGGTCAACCAGGCCGACCAGGGTGTCGCGTCGCAGTCGAAGCCCGCGTTCGGCAGCCACCACGCCGAGTCGGAGCACACTGGTGAGATCTGAGCATTGCGCTTGCTCCAACAGCAGCACCCGGTCACCCGACCGCACCACCTCGGCGATCAGGTCGGGATCGTCGCGCAGCACCACATCGTCGGCCGGTACCCGGCGCCGGTGACCGGTGAGTTCCGGCCAGAGGTCATCGATTACCCACGACACCTCCCGGGCGGCGACGGAGACCCCCCGCGCCAGTTCCTCGGGGGTGTTGTACCCCAGCCGCTCGGCAACGGCGACCTGCTCTTGGAGTACCAGGACGTTGCCGGGTCGGCCGGTGACGCGGTGCAGTTCTGCCCGGACCGACCACAGCACCTCACTGCCGGCCTCGATCAGGAGGTCAACCTCGTCGGGCAGTTCCACTCCGAGCGCCTGCATCCACCCGAGTGTGTGCACGTCGCGCAGCCCGCCCCTGCCCTCCTTCAGGTCGGGTTCCAACTCGTGGGCCACATCGCCGACGTTGCGGTGCCGTGCGTCGGTGCGCTCGACCAGCCGCCGCAACCAAAGCCCACCGAGGGTGTCGCGCTGCCAAGCGGCCCGCTCCTCCAATCGCCTGGTGACCGCCTGGTCGCCCGCCAGGTGTCGAAGGCTGAACAGCGACGTGGCCGTGCTGAGATCGTCGCCCGCCAGCGCAATGAACTCGTCGATGTTGCGGACCGAGTGGCCGAGGGGGATGCCCGAGTCCCAGATGGTGTACCAAAGAGCTTCGAGCATCTCAGCCGGGGGGGCACAGGTCGCCTCGGCGTCGAACACGACCACCAGGTCGAGGTCGCTGCCGGGCGCCCGGTCACCCCGGCCGGTGCCGCCGACACCAACCAACGAGACACCGCGGTGCCCATCGGGGCCGCCATCGTCGCCCCGCCCGCCAGGAAGCAGCCGGGCGGCGTCAGCCCAGAGCGCGCGCAGCCATCCGACCGTGGCGTCGTCCAAGGAACGCCGCAGGGCCGCCCCCGTCAGGTCGGTCCTGCCGCTGACCCAGTCCAGGGATCGAGCAGCACCCGGCCGGGCATTCCTGCTGGACGGCGAGCTAGACAGCATCAGCTCCTCGCTCACCCGTGCGGATGCGGACCAGGTCCTCCACCGGGCTGACCCACACCTTCCCGTCACCGATCTTGCCGGTGGCCGCAGCGTTGACGACGGCGTCGACGACGGAAGGTGCCACCGCGTCGTCGACGATCACGTCGATACGCAGCTTGGGCACGAAATCCACCTGGTATTCGGCGCCCCGGTAGGTCTCGGTGTGCCCACCCTGGCGTCCCACCCCCTGGACCTCGGTGACGGTCAGCCCCGAGATGCCGACCTCCTTCAGGGCGTTTCGTACGTCCTCCAATTTGAACGGTTTGATGATGGCGGTAATCGCTTTCATGGGTGTTCCCTTCTGTAATCAGCGGTGGGGTGGTTGAACGGTTTCAGCTCAGGTCCGGGAGCCGAGGGCAAGCCCGGCCTGGTGGTAGGCCGTCTCGCCGTGATCGGTCGCGTCGAGGCCCACGGCCTCGGTGTCCTCATCGACGCGCAGGCCGATCGTGACCGAGATCAAGTACAGGATGGCGGCCGTCATCAGGCCGGAAAAGACAATGGTGACCACGTTGGCCAGCACCTGCTCGCCCAGCAGCCCGGGTCCCCCGCCAAACAACAGGCCGGGTTCGGCCAGCCCCGGGCCTCGGCCCGGTTTCCAACCGGTGGCACCCGGGTTGGAGAGAAAGCCGATCAGGAGCGAGCCGATGAGGCCACCCACAAAGTGCACGCCGACCACATCGAGGGAGTCGTCGAAACCAAACCGACGCTTGAGTGACACCGCCTGTGAGCAGACGACACCGGCGATCAGCCCGATGGCGATCGCGCCCATCGGATCGACGTAGGCACAGGCCGGGGTAATGGCCACCAGCCCTGCGACAACGCCCGAGGCGGCGCCAAGCGTGGTGAACGCCCCATCCCGAAATCGTTCGGTGAGCACCCAACCAAGCCCTCCGGCAGACGAGGCCATGAAGGTGGCCATCAGCGCCGCCAGAGCGTGGCCATCGGCCGCGCCGGCCGAACCGGCATTGAAACCGAACCAGCCCAGCCACAGAATGCCGGTGCCAATGAGCACCAACGGCATCGAGTGGGGCAGGAACCCTTCCGACGGCCAACCACGTCGCCTCCCAAGCATCACAGCCGCCACCAGCGCGGCGATTCCGGCGTTGACGTGAATGGAGGTACCTCCCGCGAAGTCCAGCGAACCTCGCACCTTCAGCCAACCCTCGGGGTTGGCCACCCAATAGGTCACCGGCACATAGACCAGCAGCGACCAGATGGGCACGAAGATCGCCCAGGCCGAGAATTTCATGCGGTCGGCCACCGCACCGGAGATGAGGGCCGGGGTGATTGCGGCAAAAGTTCCGAGGAAGGCCACGAATGCCAGTTCGGGGACTCCGACATCCTCAAATGCGGAGATGCCCTTGAGCCCAAATGCGCTGAGGTCGCCGAGCAGGGGGCCTGAGCTGCGAAACGCCAGCGAATAGCCCACGACGGCCCACAGCAGCGGCACGACGAGAACACACCACAGGCTCATCATCATCATGTTGAGCGTGCTCTTGGTGCGTGTGAGCCCGCCGTAAAACAATGCCAGGCCAGGGGTCATGAACAGCACCAGCGCCGTACACACCATGATCCACGTGAGCGATCCCGAATCCACAGGACTCCTTTCGGTTACCGATCGCGCGACGGGTGCCCGCCGAGACGTCGAAATGGGAGGACGTGGATGAACGTAAACAGCCACTGTTTCCAAACTGTTTCGAGCGGATGAACGGAACCGAACGACACCCGAACATCCTCACGACAGGCGATCGCCCTTGTGACCGGCGTTACCCGTCATGTGACCAGCGTTACAGGCTAGGGTTGCGTTCAGTGCCGGGGGGAAACTTCCTCGCGGTTGACGGGGCCTTTGGTCCCGACGAGGGACAACCACAGGAGGGTAAAGCATGTTCAAACAGCGAAAGTACGGTCGCCTTGCGGCCGGAGTTTTGGCGATGAGCCTGGTCGTAGCCGCATGCGGCGACGACGGCGACAGCGCCAGCGACACCACCGCCAAAACGGATTCGGAGGGCGCCGCGGACGCCAACAGCCTGATCGGCATGAGGGGCACCACCCCCATGGTCGACCTGGGCGACGAGTTCAAGGCCCGCCTGATGGAAATCGATCCCAAGCTGGTCGACTTCAACTATGCGGGTGAAAGCTACGACGCCGCCATCATCATCGGCCTTGCCGTGACCCAGGCCAAGACCGACGGCAGCGCCTTCGCCGAAAAGATCAACGGCATCACTCGGGGCGGCGAGAAGTGCACCACCTTCGAAGCGTGCAAGAAGATCATCGATGCCGGTGGCGATCCCGACTACGACGGACAGTCCGGCCCGCTGGAGTTCTCCGGCAATGGTGAGCCGACCGAGGCGTCTTACGGCGTGCTCGAGTTCGGCACCAACTGCGACAAGCTCAACGCAACTCGCAAGAAGGAAGACCAGGCTGCGCTCAAGGAGTGCATCGACGACGACACCACCGAGTTTGTGAAGGCTTCGGCGCCCAAGGATGCCGACGTGGCCGAGGTTCCCGTTGTTGGTGACCGCAAGGGCAACGGACAGCTCGAGATCGGGTCGCTGCTGCCCAAGACGGGTTCGCTCGCCTTCCTCGGCCCACCGGAGTTCGCCGGTGTCGACCTGGCCGTGCAGGAGATGAACGAAGCCGGCGGAGTGCTCGGCAAGGACGTCATCCACATTGAGGGTGACTCCGGCGACACCGAGAACGGTGTTGCGCCCAAGACGGTCAGCACCCTGCTCGCCAAGGACGTCGACGCCATTATCGGCGCCGCCTCGTCATCGGTGAGCCTCTCGGTGATCGACACCATCGTCAACGCCGGAGTGGTCATGTTCTCCCCGGCCAACACGTCCAAGAAGTTCTCGGACTACAACGACAAGGGCCTCTACTTCCGAAACGCCCCGTCCGACATCCTTCAGGGCAGCGTCCTCGCCGACACGATTCTTGCGGACAACCACAAGAACGTGTTCATCCTGGCGCTGAACGACGACTATGGCACCGGCCTGGCAGACGACCTCACCAAGTCGCTTGAGGCAGCCGGCGGAAAGGTGGTCGGCAAGGAGATCTACGACCCCAAGGCGACCGACTTCGCCGACGTCGTGGGCTCCGCCAAGAATGCCGACCCGGACGCCATTGCTTTGATCGGCTTTGACGAGAGTTCCAAGGTGCTCTCGACGATGATCGAGCAGGGCATCGGCCCGGCCAACGTGCCGGTCTACGGAGTGGACGGCAACATGGGTAACGCACTGGCCGAGAACTTCGAGGCCGGCAAGTAGTACCCACCTCGGGTCGCTGAGGCGGCACTGAACTCGGAGGGCCCGGTCCGGAAGGACCGGGCCCTTGCGCGTCCGGCGTCGGGCGCTAGCCGCCAAGAGCTCAGCGCTGCCCGAGTGGTATCCCCGACCGGCTCATCCGGCCACCGCCTGGAACTTCAGTCCAGGTTGCGGTTCTTGGCCAGAGTGCCGAGGTAGAGCTCGATCACCTTCGGGTCATGCAGCAACTCGGAGCCGGTGCCGGCAATGGCGTTCTTGCCCTGGTCCAGCACAAAGGCCCGGTCGCACACCTGCAGACAGCGGCGCGCGTTCTGTTCCACCATGAGGATTGACACGCCGGTGGCGTTGATCCGACGGCAGTTGATGAACACCTCATCCTGAAAGGCGGGCGACAAACCTGCGGAAGGCTCATCGAGCAGCAGAACCGATGGCTCCATCATGAGCGCTCGACCCATCGCAACCATCTGGCGCTCACCGCCCGACAATGAGCCGGCCTGCTGCGACGCTCGCTCACCCAAGCGGGGGAAGAGGTCGGCCACGTGCTCGAAGCGCTCCTTGACCACCGATGGCCTCAGGAACGCACCCATCTCCATGTTCTCGCGAACCGTCAGCGCAGCGAACACGTTTTCGGTTTGGGGGACGAACCCGACACCGCGACTCACCAGCTGGTGGGCCTTCATCGAGGTGATGTTCTCGCCACGCAGGCTGACAACGCCGGAGGTGATGTTGATCAGGCCGAACATCGCTTTGAGCAGTGTCGACTTGCCGGCGCCGTTCGGGCCGATGATGCCTACCATTTCGCCGCGCTTGAGCACGGCCGAGCATCCGTTCAGGATGTTGACTCCCGGCACGTAACCGGCGATGAGATCGTCGGCCACCAAGATGGGTTCGCCGGGTTGAGGATCGGTCGACAGGTGAACGGGAGCCTGATGGTCGGCCGCCGCACCACTGCCCTTCTCCGCGTCGGTGATTGCCTCATCGGCCAATTCCCGGGCCGCACTCTGACCGCCAAGAACCTCCGTGGGGGACACGTCATTCACTTCGTCGGGTCCGTCCATCAGGGCGCCTCCTCGACTCCGGCCGCAGGATCGGGCCCCGTTGCCGGGCTGCCTTCGGGGTTTGTCAGCATGTCGGGCCGCAGGTCCAGATCGTGATGACTGCCGAGGTACGCATCGATCACAGCGTCGTTGGCGCTGATGTCCGAAGGTGTCCCCTCAGCAATCAGGCGGCCTTCGGCCATGACGGTCACCCAGTCGGAGATCTCCTGCACCATGTCCATGTCGTGTTCCACGAAGATCACGGTGCGACCCTCGTCACGAAGCGACAGGATGTGACCCAGCAACGACTGCTTCAATGCCGGGTTCACCCCGGCCATCGGCTCGTCCAGCATGATCAGATCGGGCTCTGCCATGAGGGCACGGGCCATCTCCAGCAGCTTGCGCTGGCCACCCGATAACGATCCGGCGAACTCCTCGCGCATGTGGGCCAGTCGGAATCGTTCCAGCAGCGCGTCGGCCCGCTCGGTGATCTCCTGTTCCTGGGCCCTCCACAACGGCGGGAAGACCGCAGCCAGAAAGCTCTCGCCGCGTTGGTTGGTGGCACCCAACATCATGTTCTGGATGACGGTGAGTTTCGAGAGCGATTTGGTGAGCTGGAACGTGCGAATCATGCCCAGCCGCGCCACCTTGTGTGGCGCCATGCCGGTCATGCGACGGTCGTTGTAGGTCCAGGACCCTGCGGTGGCCTTATCGAAATTGGTCAGCAGATTGAAGAAGGTGGTTTTGCCGGCTCCGTTGGGGCCGATGAGTGCCGAGATTGCCCCACGTTGAAACTCAACGTGGTCGACGTTGACGGCGGTGACGCCGCCGAAGCGACGGACCACCCCATCGGCGGTGAGAATGCTGTCCGGCTTGGGAGCACCCGGCTCACGGGGCACGTCCGCCAACTGTTCGGCCTCGAAGGCGCGTTCCCGCTTCACCGCCTCGGGAGACGGGGCGGTGGCTCGGTCGGGGTGAATCGTGCTGCTTTGCCCCAAGTCACCGGGCTCGCTGGATGGAGCGTTGGGTTTGGGTGCGTCGGCGGGCACGGTGGCGTCGTCAGCGGGCATCGACCTCAAGTTCCTTTCGGTCTCCGAAGATCCCTTGCGGTCGGAACACCATCAGCACCATGAGGGCGATACCGAGGAAGATGAACGGTATGACACCGGCTTGCACGTCGGTCATCACCGAGTTGGGAATCACGTTGGCCTTGGCCGCCTGATCGGCGGTGACCGACACGAAGGTGAAGATCGACCAGAACATCATTCCGCCGATGACCGGACCGAGCGTGGTGGCTGCCCCACCAAGAATGAGGGCGGTGTAGGCGATGAAGGTGGCTTTAGTGGCGAAGTCGTCCGGACCGGCGAAGTTCTTGGCCAAGGCCAGGATGATGCCGCCGCAGGCACCCATGACGCCACCCAGGATGAGCGACTGCATTTTGTAGGCGTAGACGTTTTTGCCCAGCGAGCGAACGGCATCCTCGTTCTCGCGCACCGACTTGAGGACACGGCCCCACGGGCTGCGCATCAGCAGGTAGGTCAGCAGCGCAAAGAACGCCACCAAGAGCCAGCCCCACAGCATCACCCACAACTCCTGACCGCGGAACGACAGCGGACCCAACTCATAGCGCCCACTGTTGGAGAAGAAATTGGCGTCATAAAAACCTGTGGCGAACTCGTTGATGCCCGAGTTGCCGCCGGTGACGCTCTCAACCGCTTCCGACCGAATGGTCAGGCGGATGATCTCCGAGGCTGCAATGGTGACGATGGCCAGGTAGTCACCTCGCAGGCGCAGGGTCGGCAGACCAAGCAGTATCCCCAAGACCACCGATGCGAGGATGCCAAACAGCAGCGACGCCCACAGGGGCCATCCCCAGACGGTGTAGCTGATGGCCGTGCCGTACGCACCGGCAGCCATGAACCCGGCCTGGCCGAAGTTCAGCAGCCCCGTGTAGCCGAAGTGGATGTTCAGCCCCTGGGCGCCCAGGATGTAGAACAGCGCCAGCGGCGTAAACAACGCCGTCAAGGTCTGCGAAATGATGAAAGACCAGTCCATCAGCCCACTCGCTCCCGTCGTCCGAAGATGCCCTGCGGAGCAAACATCAACACCACGATCAGCACCGCCAACGCTCCGACGTTTCGCAGTGACGTTGGGATGTACAGCGTGGACATCTGAATCGCCAGGCCCAGCACGAAGCAGCCGGCCGCTGCACCAAAGGAGGTGCCGAGCCCGCCCAGGGTGATACCGGCGAACATCAGCAGCAACAGTTGCTGGCCTTCCATGAAGTTGACCTGGAAGCTGGTGGAGTACAACACGCCTCCCAGCGCGGCCAGGCCTGCGCCCATCACCCACACCATCAACACCACACGATCGACATCGATGCCCGACGAGGAGGCAAGCGGTGGGTTGTCGGCCACTGCCCGCATTGCCTTGCCGAAGCGGGCGGTCCGCAGGAACGCTGCGACCGCGCCCAACACGACCACGGCGATGATGATGGTGATGATGGTGCGAGCCGGGATCACGCGGGAGCCCAACTCCCAACCACCGCCCCCCACCGTGCCGGTGTAGGGCTTGTTGCGTGCACCAAAGACGTACTGAAACACGTTGATCGCCAGGAGCGACAGACCGAAGCTGACGGTCATCAGCCCGAACAGGCTGATCTTTCGGCGCCGCAGCGGACGCCACAAACCGAGTTCGAGACCGGCGCCCGATGCGGCGCCGATGATCACGCCCAGGATCCCTGCGACGGGGAGGGACAGCCCAACGCTCTGGTTGAGGTACCAGGTGACGATGGCCCCAAAGGTCACCATCTCGCCATGGCTGAAGTTGGTCAGCTGGATGGTGCCATAGATGAGGGACAATCCAATGGCACACATGGCGAGAATCAGGCCCAACTGAACCCCATCGACAAGCTTGCCGGGGATCTCGTCCAGCTTGGTGGCGGCCTGGCGGGTGCTCTCCCCGAAGGAGTACAGCAGCGGGCGGGGCCGGTCGGCCTGAATCGGCACCGTCCGAACGGTGTCGCCCTTGTCGGTCAGGGCCACGCCCTTCGGGAGCGAATCGACCTGCAGGGTGGCCGTGTAGGTACCGGGCTCGTCGAGTGCCAAGGAGAACGTGCCGTCGGCTCCCGAGACGATGGTGTCCACCACCTCGCCGTCCAACGACATCTCGATCTTGGCACCAACGATGGCCGAGCAGTCACCGGCGACCAGCGAACCGAACACGCCCGGAGCCTCGGGCTTCTCAGCCCTCGGTGTCTTGCAGTTCTCCTGGCGTTGCTCCGAGGCACCAGCCGAAGGACCCACGGCCGCAACCCCCAGGGCGACGGATGTTGCCAGCGCAAGCAGTACCCAACGGCGCCACAGTGGTCGACTCACTCGCATCCGTCGGCGTGGATCATGCGCTTCCCCCTCACAGAGCGGCGAGCGTAGCGGACGGAGCGCGGCCAGGGACGAATGTCACACAACCGTAGCGATTTCTCAACGGGTGCAGCCGAGCTCAGGTGAGGCCGACGGCATCCAGGACCGCTGCCGGCTCGTCCAGCATGCCGACCCAGAACTGCCCGAACTCGGCGTAACGGGCCGACGCCTCGTCGAAGCGCATGGTGTACACCACCTCTTTGAGATCGTCGGGGTGTTGCGCAAACAGCGTGACGCCCCACTCGAACTCATCGAGACCCGTCGATCCGGTGATCAACTGGGTCACTCGCCCGGCGAACTTCCTGCCGGAGCCACCGTGCTCATACATCAGGGCCTTGCGCTGCTCGTACGGCAGGGTGAACCAGTTGGAGCCCGGCCCCCGCCGCTTCGACATGGGGTAGAAGCAAAACGCGGGCTTACCCTCGGGTGGCAACGTGGGAAAAAGGCGTTCTTGCAACCGGGACTCGGGCATACCCTTGGCATACTCGGACACCTCGGTCAGCGACACGTAGCTGTCTTCCAGGCGCAGGCCGGCCGCCACCAGGTCGGTCTGCAAAGCCCGCAGGCGCCACTGGTCGGAGGCCAGCGCCATCACGCCCAGATCGGCTTTGTGCCCCAAGAGGGCCGCACAGATCGCCTGGTCGTCGCCATCATTTCCTCGCTTCATGGCCGACTCCACGGCGGCGCGGTCGGCGGTGGCGGGAACGCTGAAGAACAGGTGCACTACGGCCTGCCCCTCTTTGGGCTCAGATGGCGTGGTCATGGCCCGAGCCTACGACCCGGCACGGGGCGGCCGACCAGTAGGGTCCGATGCCATGGCCCAGGCCACCCCCCGTATGATCACCGGAGGCGCCGACGCTCCGGACTGCGAACTGCAGGGCCACGCGTCCCCCGCCACGGTACGGGCCCCCACCTACGTGGCCCGGCTGCTGCTCGGCGCAGCCGCATTGCTGGTCGGCCTGATCATCGCGGTGCTCTACGAGGACGCCATCGCAGGCCTGGCCTACAACCAGCGTCTGTTGTTGGATGCCTTTCCAGACGTTTTGCAGACACTGATCAGCTCGCTGGGCGTCTACGTGCTGGCGGCGGTGGTGCTGATCACCAACGGCAGGCTGATCCGACAACGCAGGCCACGGACGGCCGTCCTGCTCGACCTTGCTGCGGCGGCCGGGGCCGTCGCGAGCTACGGAGCCGGCACGGTGCTCGAACGCCTGTCGTCGTCGAGCACCCTGGACGGTTTCCTCGCCGAACGTCTCAGCGGTCAGTCGATCCCCACCATTTCCACCTCACCCATCCTGGGCGCCACCGTGGCCGCACTCGTGTTGGGGGGCCCCTGGCTGAGCACGCGGTGGCGCAGCGCATGGTGGTGGACCACGGTTGCCTACATCGCAGCGGTCTCCGTGCTGTCCACCTCGGGCTTTCTCGGGGTGTTGGTGGATCTCGGCGTGGGTACCGTCGCCGGCGCGCTGGTGGGCATCGCATTTGCCACGCCCAACCAGGATCCCACGGGACCCGAAGTGGTCGACTCGTTGCGACGGCTCGGTTTGATGCCGGTCAGCCTCACACCCACGACGGCGAGCAGCCCGACCTCGGTGCGATGGCGGAGCCGCCTGGCCGACGGCTCCGATCTGGCCATCAAGGTGCGGGGCCCCAACCGTCATGCGGCCGAGTTGCTGTCACGTCTGTGGCGGCGCCTCCGCCTGAAGGCGCCGCGCGGCGAGCGCAGCCTCGGCACCCTTCGGGGTGAGGCCAACCACGAGGCGCTGGCATCGCTACAAGCTCACAACCTGGGTGTTCGCACACCGCGCGTCCTGGCCTTTGGGGCCACCGGCGCCAACGGCATGATGCTGGCCACTGAGTTCGTGGAGTCAACCGACCTCAGCGAGGTCTCCAACGACCGCCTGGCCAGCCTACTGAACGGCGTTTGGTCGCAGGTGGCCACGCTGCACCGCGCGGGTATCGCTCACCGTCACCTTCGGCTGGACAACCTGATGGTCGACGACAACGACCAGGTGTGGATGGTGGACTTCGCCGGGGCCGAGGTTGTTGCCGACGAGGTTCAACTGACCGACGACGTGATCGAGTTGTTGGCCTCCACAGCCGCCGTCGTGGGCCCGGAGATCGCCGTCGATGCGGCGCTGGGCCAATTGGGCCGCCGGCCGCTGGTGGACGCCTTGTCTCGACTCCAGCCGTTGGCCGTCACCCCATCCACCCGTGAGGAGTTGAGCAAGGACGGTTTCAAGAAGCTGCGGAGCGAGGTCGCCACGCGCACCTCCATCGACGAAGTACCGGACACCGAAGAACTCGCCCGGTTTAACAGCAGGCGGATCCTCACCATCTCAATGCTGGGCGGGGCCGCGTATTTCCTGGTGCCACAGTTGGCGTCCGCCGGCAACCTGTGGTCGGAGACCCAGGCGGCCAACTGGGGCTGGGCGTTGGTTGCCGTCGGGTTCTCGGCCCTGTCCTACGTGGGCTCGGGGCTGGCCCTGGTAGGCGGGGTACCCAACCGGGTGCCGTTCCTTCAGGCCCTGCTGGCCCAGGTGGCCGCTGCGTTCTCCGACACGATCACTCCAGCAAAGGTCGGAGGCATGGCGCTCAACATCCGATTCCTCACGAAGCAGGGCGTCGATGCGGCGGTCTCTGCGGCCGGCGTCGGCATGTCGGTCGTCGCCGGATTTCTGGTTCACATTCTGTTGGTCGCCAGCTTCATCACCGCCGCCGGCCGGTCCCGCGGGACCCAGGGCCTGTCGCTCCCCTCGCTGACCACCGTCCTCGGCATTGGCGCCGCCATCCTGGCCGTATCCGGCGTGGTGATGGTGACCCCCTGGGGCCGTCGGGTCTTTCTCAACAACCTGATCCAGGCGCTCGCCCGTGCCCGCGACGGCGTGGTTGGTATCGCCACCCGACCGGGCAAGGTGGCGGCTCTCTTCGGGGGCTCGGCAATGACCACGCTGTCCTACCTGATGGCACTGTACGTGTCCGTGTTGGCCTTCGGTGGCGGCGCCGGGTTCGTCCAGATCGGCGTCGTGTACCTGACCGGCGCGTTCGTGGAGGCGGCGGCGCCCACCCCTGGGGGGCTGGGCGCCTCCGAAGCCGCCTACATCGCGGGGCTGACCGCAATCGGCCTCAGTTCGGCCGTTGCCGTACCGGCGGTGTTCCTGTTTCGCCTGGCCACCTTCTGGATGCCGGTAGCACCCGGTTGGGCGGCGATCACCTACATGCGCAACCGGGACGACCTGTAGCCACAACGACGACCGGGACGCCCAAGTCGGGGTTCAAACAACATCCCGCCTGCGCCGGGGCGCAGCAACGACTCAGCCCTCGTCAGCCTCGACGGCGTCGGTGATGACCACCTCGGTGGTCAGGAACAGACCTGCGATCGACGACGCGTTCTGCAGCGCCGAGCGGGTCACCTTGGCGGCATCGATGATGCCAGCATCCACCAGGTTCTCATACTCGCCGGTGCGGGCGTTCAGGCCCTCGTGGCCGGTGAGCTCGCGCACCGCCGCGACAACGACACCGCCTTCGAGACCGGCGTTCTCGGCGATCTGGGCCAGCGGGCCCTGCAACGAACGAGCCACGATTTTGGCGCCCACCGCCTCGTCCGCATCCAGCCCATCCACCATGGCCAGCACGGCCTCCTGTGTTCGCAGCAACGTCACGCCGCCACCGGCGACGACGCCTTCCTCGATGGCCGCTTTGGTGGTCGACACGGCGTCCTCGATGCGGTGCTTCTTTTCCTTCAGCTCAACCTCGGTGGCGGCGCCCACCTGAAGCACCGCCACGCCACCGGACAGCTTGGCCAGACGCTCCTGGAGCTTCTCGCGGTCGTAGTCGCTGTCGGTGTTGTCGATTTCCGCCTGGATCTGGGCGATTCGTCCTTGCAGGTCCTCGGCCGAACCGGCTCCACTGACGATGGTGGTTTCGTCCTTGGTCACCACCACCTTCTCGGCCCGACCCAGCAGGCCGAGCTCGACGCTCTCCAGCTTCAGACCGATCTCGTCCGAGATCACCTGACCGCCGGTGAGGATGGCCATGTCGGCCAGCATCGCCTTTCGACGGTCTCCAAAGCCGGGGGCCTTCACGGCCACCGAGTTGAAGGTACCCCGCACCTTGTTGACGACCAGCGCCGCCAACGCCTCCCCGTCAACGTCCTCGGCGATGACCACCAGCGGCTTGGAGGTTTGCATCACCTTTTCGAGCAGCGGCAACAGGTCGGCGACCGCCGAGACTTTGGAGCTGACGAAAAGAATGTAGGGGTCGTCGAGTACCGCCTCCATGCTGTCCGGGTCGGTCACCATGTAGGGCGACACATAGCCCTTGTCGAAGCGCATGCCCTCGGTGAGCTCCATGGTGATGCCGAAGGTGTTGGCCTCCTCCACGGTGATCACGCCGTCTTTGCCCACCTTGTCGATTGCCTCGGCGATCGCCTCACCGATCTCGACGTCGGCGGCGGAGATGCCCGCGACCTGCGCGATCTGCTCCTTCGAGTCGACGTCGATCGCCAACTCGGCGATCCTGGCCACGGCGGCGTCGGTGGCCGCCGCCATGCCACGCTTCACCGACATGGGGTTGGCACCCGCCGCCAGGTTGCGAAGCCCTTCTCGCACCATCGTCCACGCCAGCACCGTGGCGGTGGTCGTGCCGTCACCGGCGACGTCGTCGGTCTTTTTCGCCACCTCCTTCACCAGGTTGGCCCCAATGGCCTCGTTGGGATCCTCCAGGTCGATCTCCCGAGCGATCGAGACACCATCGTTGGTGATGGTCGGGGCACCCCAGGACTTGGCCAGCACGACGTTGCGACCCTTGGGCCCGAGCGTTGCCCGAACGGCGTCGGCCAACTGATTCATGCCGGCTTCCAGAGCGTGGCGTGCCTCGTCGTGGTAGGTGATCTGCTTGGCCATGGTTCCTCCTCGGGCACGCCACCTGGCGGCCCACGAGCGATGTCATTGGAACCCGTGTTTTAGCACTCGACACACACGACTGCTAACCGCCCGCCACCGCCGGGACGATCGCCACCGTCTCACCGTCGGGTACCGGCGTGGACAAGCCGTCAAGGTAGCGCACGTCCTCGTCGCTGACGAACACGTTGACGAAGCGTCGAAGCTCGCCGTCGTCGCCAAAAATTCGCTCTCGGAAACCAGGGTGGGCCTCTTCGAGCGCTGCCAACACCTCACCCACGTTGGTGCCCGCAACCTCGACCGACGAGGTACCGCCAGTCAGGGTGCGGAGGGTGGTGGGAATGCGTACGGTCACGGCCATCGTGGTTGCTCCTTAGGCGGGTTGAGAATCCACTCGCCTTGCGGGAGGGATGAATCCAGGTGGGTGCGATCGTAGTGAACACAGCCACATGGCAGGAACCCGCAGCGACCCCCGATTGTTCCCTTACCGCCCGACGGGTCCTCGATCGACGCCACGCCGTAGGCTCGTTCCGCTCGGAAGGTCATGACCGCAGCCCGGCGGTTCTCCTCCTTTCCACGATTGCCCAATCGTTCCTCCCGTCCCCCTGCTCCCTCACCCCCACCCGAGCACCTCCCATGACCCCGTCCCCCATCACACCGCCCACGCTGCCCCCGCCCTCGGGCCCAGCCGTCGCTCCGCCCTTGGACGGCCCGCTCCGCAGCGTGTGCCATCGCGACTACGACGTCGCCCGGCTTGCCGCTCACCGAACCGACAGGGTCACCGTGGCCCTGCCCGCCCGCAACGAGGAGAACACGGTGGGCGACATCGTCAACGCCCTCCACCATGACCTGGTGATCGGCGGCCTGGTGGACGAGCTGATCGTGATGGACGACCACTCCACCGATGCCACCGCACGAGAGGCAAGAACGGCTGGAGCAACCGTGGTGACGTCGTCGGACCTGCTGGCCGACTTCGGAGCGGGCCACGGCAAGGGCGAGGTGTTGTGGAAGTCGCTGTGCGCGGGCAGTGGCGACGTCATCGTGTGGTGTGACGCCGACATCACCGATTTCTCAAGTCACTTCATCACCGGCCTGCTGGGGCCCCTGCTCAGCGACAACGACGTGCAGTTCACCAAGGGCCACTATCACCGCCCCGGCGAGGACGGCACCGGCGGTGGCCGCGTGACCGAGTTGGTGGCGCGGCCGCTCCTGTCGATGTTCTTTCCACACCTGGCACAGGTGGCCCAGCCCCTTTCGGGCGAGTTCGCAGGTCGACGAACGGTGCTCGAACGGCTCAGCTTTGTGCGGGGCTATGGGGTGGACGTCGGGCTGTTGATCGACGTCGCCGCCATGGTGGGCCTCGGAGCGATCGCCCAGGTGGACTTGGAGCTTCGGGTGCACCGCAACCGGCCACTGTCGCAGTTGGGGCCCCAGGCTGCCGCCGTTGCCGCAGCCATCCTGCGCCGGGTCGATCCGTCGTTGATCACCGAGTCCATGACCCTGGAACGTCCCGACATCCCACCCGTGGACGTCGATTTGGGCGAGTTGCCACCGATGGTCAACGTCGACGAATACGTCCGACGGCACCGTCTCTGAGCTCACGGCCCTCCAGCCACCGGCCCAAGACCGCATCGGTGGCGGCGGTGACCGATACTGCCGCATGACCAAACGACTCCTCAGGACCCACCTCGTCGAGCAGGGAGACCACCGGCAGCCCTTCCGGTAGGGACACCGCCGGGTCCAACTCGCCAACCACCGCCACCACCGGCGTCTCCAACGAGCTCGACAGCTCGGCAACCCCACCAACCACCTTGCCATCGAACGACGCTGTGTCACAGAGCCCCTCGCCGGTGACCACCAGGTCGGCCTCCTCGATGAGTGACTCCAGGCCCAAGTGGTCGGCCACCACTTCAAAGCCCTCACACAGGTTGGCCCCCAAGGCAGCCAACCCGCCCGCCAGGCCACCCGCGGCCCCAGAGCCCACCAGTTCCGAAACGTCCACGCCATAGGTCTCCACGTAGAGCTCCACCAAGGCGTCCAAACGCCTGGACAACAGCTGCACCTGGGCGGGTGACGCCCCCTTCTGGCCTGCGAAACGCGAGGCCGCCTCGACGAAACGGAAACGCACGTCGCAGGCCACCTCCATGCGCACTCCGGCCAGCCGGGGTACCGGGCCCAGGGCCCGCAGCGCACCAAGGCCGCCGTCGGTGGTTGCCGATCCCCCCATCCCGATCGTGATCGACCGCGCCCCCGCATCCAGCGCAGCCCCGATCAACTCGCCCACACCCGTGGTGTCGGCCGACAGCGGATCGTTTGCCTCCGCACCACCTGCGATCTCCAAACCGGCGGCCTCGGCCATTTCCAACACGGCCCGACGGCGGACAAACCGCCACTTGGCCTCAACGGGGTCTCCCAGCGGCCCGGTGACCGTCGTGGTGCGGTTGGGGCCACCCAGCACGTGAAGGAATCCTTCGCCGCCATCACTCATGGGCACGCGCACCGCATCCCAACCCCGACGCTCGACCGCAACCGCCATCGCATCGGCCGCCTGGGCTGCGCTCAACGAGCCGCGGAACTTGTCCGGGGCGAGGACCACGCGCACCAGGTCAGGCTCAGCCGGGCATTTCGACTCAGCCGGCCACCGTGGTTGCGGCCCCGCCTGCGCCGGCACCCGGGTTGTCGGGCGTGAACCCGTCGCCGAGCACCACGATCACCTGTGCGTTCTTCCCTTCATCCTCGATCGCCACTTCCGGGGGACGGGGCTCGACCGTGGTGGCGGGCAGACCGATGACCTTGGCCACCGCCTTGGCATCCGCCTCAAACTTGCCTTCGTAGAACACCTTCGTCGGTTGATTCTTGTCACCGTCGAGCGCCGCCACCTTGGCGTAACCGGCACCCTTCAGCTTTTCGGTGATCGTCCCGGCTGCACCCGGCACCCCGGAGGCATTGGCCACCGTGACCTGCAGGTCTGCGGCTGGAACGGCGGTGGTCGGAGCCGCCGCCGTCGTTGTGGTCGCCGCCTTCTGGCCACCTCCAGCGGCCGCAGTGGTGGTTGTCGCCGAATGCAGGTCGGGCGATGCGGTCACCTGCCCGGTTCCGGGGTTCTTCCAGATCAGCAGCGCGCCGATGATCACCGCGACCGCCACCAAGGTGATGCCCCGGGCAGCATTGGCCTGCGGGGGTCGGGGGGATCGTGATCGTGTTGGTTCGGTCATGGTGTGGTTCCGCAGTCGACCCGAAAAGAACTCTCCGGGTTATTCCGCACACGTTGGTGAGACGGATCGTTGATCAGGACAGTAGCGGCCCTCGCGACCCAAGTTGGTGACCCTTACCCGCCGGCGGTGGAGCCACCCTCCGCGATGGATCGACGTCGGGTGATCTCGTAGACGGCGACCGCCACGGCAGCCCCCACATTCAACGAGTCGAGGCTGCCCCGCAATGGGAGCGACACCACCTCATCGCAGCGACGGGCCACCAGCCTGGAGAGCCCCTTGCCCTCGGCACCGGCAACCAGACAAATCGGCTGGGTGGCGACGGTGAGGTCGTAGATCGAGGTGGGCCCCGCGCCGTCCAGGCCCACCACCCACACTCCCGAAGATCGCAACGACTCGAGCGCGGCGGGCAGGCCACCGACCAACGCCATCGGCAAATGTTCGATGGCACCGGCAGCGGTCTTTGATACCGAAGCGGTGACATGCGCCGCCCGGTGGCGGGGCAGAATCACGCCGTCCACACCTGCGCACTCTGCGGTGCGCAACATCGCGCCCAGGTTGCGCGGGTCGGTCACCGAATCCAACGCCAACAAAAACGGGGTACCGGCGCCGATGCCGGTGGCGCCCCCACGGCCACCCAAGGCCAGCAACTCCTCCAACTCCAACGGTTTCAGCTCGGCAGCCAGGGCCACCACGCCCTGGCTCGACTCGGTGAAGCTGCGCCGATCGAGCGCCTTGCGCCCGAGTTCGGTCACGGTCACCCGCTGTTCCCGAGCGAGCTGTCGGATGTCGTCGATGACCGGCGCCGGATCGAGGTCCTCCGCCAGGAGCACCTCGCGAACCTTCCGGGTACCGGCCAGCAGCAGTTCGCGGACCGCCTGGCGACCCTCCACCTGATCGCCGCCCAGTCCATAACGGGAACCCGCCGAACTGGTGCGACCCCGACGGTCGCTCGGGCCTCCCGGGCCCGCTGATCCTCTCGGCCCGGCCGGCGCCCGACCAGGCGCAGCGCGCCGAGAGGACGGTGCGGCACCGCGGGGCGCCTTACCTCGAGCACCTTTGCCGCGTGAATCCTGACCACCGCGTTCCGGCGGTCCCGAGCCGCGGCCCGACGTCCGGCCGCGCGCTCCGGCACCACCCTTTGGTACGCCCTTCCCGCGGGGCCGGCCGCCGCTGTTGCCCTTGTATCCGCCCCTACTCATCGGCGCGCAACCAGTGCACTCGCCAGGGCCACGATCGCCTCGCCGGAGCCCAACGCCCCGACACCTTCCGCCCGGCGCCCCTTCACCGATACCGGGGCACCCACCACCTCGCTCAGCCGAGCCACCATCTCGTCCCGGTGTGGCGCCAGCTTGGGTCGCTCAGCAATCACCGAACAGTCGACATTGACCGCACTCCAACCTGCATCGGCCAGCTTGCCCACCACCTCGGCCAGCAACACCATCGAGTCTGCATTCGCGTGACTTGGGTCGGTGTCGGGGAAGTGCGAGCCCAGGTCCCCCAACCCGACTGCGCCCAAGAGCGCTTCGGCGACGGCATGGGCAACCGGGTCGCCATCGCTGTGGGCCACCAGGCCGGGCGTGTCGGGGATCCTCACTCCGCCCAGCACGCAGTGGCGATCGGGATCGTCGGAGAACCGGTGGATGTCAAAACCATTGCCCACCCGCAGATCGGGCACCGGTGTGCGTTCTTCATCGGCCATGACACCATCCTCGCCGGTGTGGTCCCCGCTGCGTTCATTGGGGTCGGTCCGGCGCCGTTCGGCGAGCTGCGCCTTGGCCACCCACAGGTCCGAAGGATCGGTCACCTTGAGGTTGGTCGGATCGCCGTCCACGACAACCACCCGGTGTCCGGCCGCCTCGATCAACGAAGCGTCGTCGGTGGCCTCCGGCGACGAGGCATGCACGCTGCGCAACAGGTTGGCCTGGAATCCCTGAGGTGTTTGGACGGCCACCAACCCGGCACGGTCAACGGGGGCCCCGTCGATCGATCGCAGCGTGTCGGTGACCGCCACGCCCGGCAAGGCGCCGGCGGCCCCGTCCGGCCTTGACACCGCATCGATCACCCGACGCACCAGTTGCATGTCGGCCAACGGCCGGGCTCCGTCGTGCACCAGGATCACCTCAGCGGAGGCGGGCAAGGCGGCGAGGCCGGCCCGAACCGACTCGGACCGTGTCGCTCCCCCGGCCACCACCCGGTCTACATCGGGAAGCGGTGGAAGGTCGGCGAGCCGCTCGGCCGGCACCACCACCACCACACCATTGCTCAGCTGGGCCACCGAGTCGACGGCCCAGGCCAGCAGCGGCCGACCCATCAGCTCGGCAAACTGTTTGGCTCCGCCAAAGCGACGGCCCGAGCCGGCCGCCACCACAATCGACCACACTTCAGGTGACCGCACTTCAGGTGGCTCCGCCTCGGGCGGCGCCACGCCGGGGGTCGAAACCCCTGTGCCCCCACCCTGTGGGCCATGTGCGTCGCTGCCCTTCAGGTCCGGCCTCACGTCGCGGCTCGACCGCGAACAGTTGGGTGCATTGGCCCACGGTACCGCCCCCCAAAAATTGCCTGCCCTTCAACACCGGTGTGACCATCGGCATCCCAGGGTTAGGATACCGAGGTGGAACGTTCCAAGCTTTCCGAAGTCACCCTGTTTGCGGCACTGACCGACGCCGAGCTCGATCGGGTGATCGAGGCCTCATCAGATCTCGACCTGGTACGCGGCGACGTGTTGTTCAAGGAGGACGAGGCAGCAGACGCACTGTTCGTTGTTGAGTCCGGCCGGGTTGCCATCGGCAACCGCTCCATCGACGGCCGCGAGTCGATGGTCGCCCTCATGGAGTCCGGCGACCTGTTTGGCGAAATGAGCCTGTTCGACGGCACCGGCCGCTCCGCCGACGCCCGTGCGCTCGAACCCTCGATGGTGCTCTCAGTTCCCTTTCAACCGCTGCGGGACATCCTCGACGACCGTCCCGCATTGCTGTGGGAGGTGGTCAAGATGCTCAGCGGGCGTCTCCGCCACATGGACGCTGCGCTGGCCGACGCCTTCTTCTTGGACGTCACCGGCCGCACCGCCAAGCGCCTGCTGGAACTCGCCGGTGACGCCGACGACTTCGAGATCCCCATCACCCAGGAGGAACTGGCCGGGTTGATCGGCGCCAGCCGGGAACGGGTCAACAAGGCAATCTCGGCGTTCATGCGCCTTGGGTGGATCGAACAGCACGACCGGAGCTACGCCATCCTCAAACGGCGTGAGTTGGAGATCCGAGCCCGCTGAGCGGAGCGTCCCAGTATGAGCGATGACCCAAACCAGATCCGAGCCAAACTTGAGAGCGAATACGCCAAGGTCCGCAAGGATCTGGGCGAACTGCACGTGGCCTACGAGGCGCTGATGGCAGCCGGTCCCGAGGACGACATCTCCGAGCTGCTGAAGGACCTCGAAGACGAGGTCAAGGAGGCGCGCGACGGCGGCCTCACAAAGTCGGGGGCCAACGGCCACAAGCGGGCCCTGGCCAAGTGGCGGGCGCTACAGGGCTGACGCCGCGCCCACCCGCTTGAGCTCGGCGGTGAGGTGATGCGTCATCGGGTGGCCGACCGCCGCCATCGCTATGTCATATTCAAGCCGACCGCCCGTCACCAGGTAGCACCGTTCGGTTGCGGTCACCTCCTTGGCGGTTGTCGTGCCACTGACGATCGTGGAATCGATGACCAGCCGGACCGCATGTCGATCATCGGCACCGCCCGGGTGGGTGGCGATGCCTGAGCCGGCCTCGATCAGCCCCGGAGCCTGGGCCACCACCAGCTCCAACTTCGACTCCCCGAGCACCCTCAGGTAACCGGTCTCGGCATGGAGCGGGCGGCCATCGTCAGCGTGCCTGGTGGTTGAGGTGTACTGGATCACCGGCTTGTCCGCCAAGGATGCAAAGGTGATCGTCTCGGTGTAGGCGAAGTCGTCAATGGTGGGATACTCCCCCACGCCGTCGCCCTCCCAGCGACCCAGCATCGATCGAAACGGTTCGAGTGCCGGAGACATCGGCGGCGCAGCGGCGCCGACCGTGTGGGGTCCCGGGGTCGATACCGCAGGCGCGCCCACGTGGCGCTCGACGGACGGCCGCCCATCGCCAAGCTGCGGGTCGGCGGGCTGGACGCCGAGGTTCTCGCCCAGCAGATGGGCCCAGCGATTCTCACGTCGTCCAGGCTGGCGTGGCAGTTCGACAACCAGTGGTGTGCTGCGACCGGCCAACTCGCCCAGGGCGTCGGTCAGCTCGGTCGGCTCCCCGAATTCGTGGAGGCGGACGGCCCGGTTGCGCAGTTCGCTCGGGGTCTGCGGCCCTCGCAACATCAAAAGGGTCAGCACGGCACGACGCCCACCGGCCAGCTCCAGAACCTCGTCGGCCACCTGACGAAACTTCTCCCGCCGCTCGCCCGAGCGGGGATAGACCCGGCGGATCAGCGATCGCTCGCGCAGGCGGTCGAGCGCACCACTCACCTCGTCCTCACCCAGCGACATGATCGGGTTGCGACTGGAACTCTGGTTGGCGGCCGTCACCAACGACTTGAGTGTGAGCGGATAAGTGGAGGGAACGGTCAGTTCCTTTTCCATCAGGCACCCCAACACCCGGAGCTCCACGTCACTCAACGGGTCGTGCGCCTGCTGCGCGCCGGTCGATGCCTGCTCGGTCACGCTGCTGCCCCCTCTGAAGATGTCGCCATCAAGCGATGACCTCCGTGCTCTTGCCACGGCTACGAAGAAACGTCAACGCCCTGGCCCACGCATCAGCGGCATCCTCGGCTCGGTAATGGGCACCGTCCGGATCCTGGGCAAACGCGTGGTCGGCGCCGGGGTAACGAACCACGCAGGCCACCTCGGCCAGCTCATCAAGCTCAGCGTGGGGCAGCCACTTGTCGTTCGTGCCGCACAGCGCCAGCACCGGGCACGCGCCTGGCGCCGTCACCGAGTCGATCGCATCGGCCTGATGGGGCGCACGCCACGCCCTGGGCATACGAATCATCCCGTAGAAGCTCACCGCAGCGTCGAATCGACCCGACGACGAGGCCTTCATTGCATACATGCCACCCATGCAAAAGCCCATGACACCAACGGTCTCGCAGTCGGTGGCAGCGGCCGCCGCCAGAAGATCGGCCAACTTGTCATCGTCACGCAATTCGTTGACCGAGGCCAGACGCTTGGTCACGTTCAGCTGCTCGCGTCCAGGCCACATCTCGGGCACGACCACCACCCAACCCTCGGCGTCGGCCACCCGCTGAGCATGCTCGTCGAACAGTGGCCGCAGGCCGTGGATATCGCTCATCATCACCAGCCCTCGGGTGGGGGTGAGGTCACCGTCGGGTCGGGCGATCTCGGCGGGGGTCCCGGTGGGCAGGGTGATACGCACTGCGGCCTCGCTACTGGTAGCGGTTGAGGATCGACGACTGCGCCTGCTGGCTCAGGCCATCGCGAATCACCGACGCCAACTGCTCGCTGACCTCGGCCAGTTGAGCCAACTCCGTGGTGGAGGCCCGCATCAGCTTGTCGAAGCGGCCGCACTTGCGCACCACCGCGTCGATCACGGGTTCGGGCAGGCGGGGCAGGATCCGGGCGAGAATGCGGTAGCCACGTGGCTGCATCGGCTGGGCGAGATCCACCGAGTTGCCGTCACCAAGCTCGAGCACGTCACCCACGTCGTCCGGGTCGGTGATCTCGCCCGGGTCGAGCGCACGCAGCCGCTCCAGCGCATCGCCGGGCTCGATCCCATCCGGCGCATAATCCCGAATCAGGTTGGTGCGCTCGTCGCCCACCCCTGCCATGAGATCCCGCAGTTGCAGCCTCACCAGGCGGCCGTCGGCACCCAACTCGATCAGGTGGTGGCGCAGTTCCTCGGCAATGCGGCTGACCATCTCGGAGCGCTGGAGCACAACGATCACGTCGCGCAGGGTCACCAGACCCTCCACCTCGTGGGCGGTCAGGCTGGCAAGCTCCTCGTTGAGACGACTCTTGTACCGCTCCAATGTCTGCAGTGCCTGGTCGCAACGGTTGAGGATGTTGGGAATCGATTCCAGCTGGTACTTCTCGTCACCGCGGTACACGGTGAGCACGGCCATGTCCTCGGACACGGTGGCAACCGGCACCGCAACCGACCGCGCCACCCGTTCGGCGGTGCGATGCCGAGTGCCGGTCTCGGTGGTGGGCACATTTGGGTTGGGCACCATGTGCACGTTGGCCCTGGCGATTCGAGACGAGTCGGACGACAAGATGATGGCGCCGTCCATCTTGGCCAGCTCGCTCAGCCGTTGCGGCGTGAAGGCTGCATCCAGCAGAAACCCGCCGGAGCACACGTTGAGCACCTCCGGTCCGTCGCCCACCACGATAAGTGCACCCATTCGAGCCTTGGAGATGCGGTCGAGCCCCTCGCGCAACGGCATGCCCGGCGAAACGGCAGCGAGCGCATCCCACAATTCCTGTTTGCGCTTGGCGATCACGCCCTGATGGTAGCGGCACCGGCAGCCAACCGAGACGTGAGCACTGCGGCGGCGAAAACCGTCCGGAAATCGCGCGGTGTTCTCCTCATGTTCGCCCGGCACCCCGGGAGATGCGGAGCCGCCGGCCATGCGGGGCAGGGAATGGGCCACAACCACCTCGCCCCGATTCGCGTGGCCGATGGGGGCGTGTCATCTGGTGCCCCACGCCCGCCCCCGCGACGGGGTCGAACAACGCTCGACGCCGGTTCGGAGCACAAGTGCCTGGCCTGCTGACGGCAACCATCGGCGCTCAGACCAGAACGGTGTCAAGCCACGCGATGAGATCGGCGGTGACCTCGCCGCGGTTGGTCTCGTTGAGGATCTCGTGACGCGCCTCGGGGTAACGGGCAACGGTGACGTCGGTGACCCCGGCCTCCCGGTACCGCGTCGCCACCAACTCGATCAGTTCCCCGCCACCCGCCAACGGGTCGGCGTCGCCGGACATGAGGTGGATTGGAAGGTCGCTGCGGATCCTGGCGATCGCTTCCGGATCGGCGGTGGTCGCTGTCCCTTCGAGCATCCCGCGGGCGGCCGTTGCATTCAGGCCGAAACCGCAGTCCTCATCGGCGACGTAGGCGTCGACCTCGGCACGGTCCCGGCTGAGCCATTCGTACTCGGTCGGCGCCGGCTCGAATGGTGCATTGAAGGCGCTGAGGTCGACCTCCGCGTCGGGGTCGATGCCGGCACCGATCACGTCGAGCGCCGAAGTGCCCGACAGGACGGCGGCGTCGACGTCACCGGAGTGTTCGATCAAGAACTGTTGGACGGCGAAGGACCCCATCGAATGACCAAACAGCACCAGCGGGATGTCGGGATGCTCCTCACGTGCCCGTCGTCCGAGGGTGCCCAGGTCGGCGACGAGGCCCGCCCAGCCGGCCTCTCCGAGGTCGCCGTGACGCTCAGCGCCTCCGGCGGTCCGTCCGTGACCGCGATGGTCGTTGGCATACACCACACATCCGGCGTCGACGAGCGCCTCCGCAAACCTGCGGTAGCGGGCGGCGTGCTCGCCCATGCCGTGCGCCACCTGGACGATGGCCCGCGGGGTTCCGTCGCCGCTCCAGCGGTACGTGTGGATCGGGAGCCCGTCGCTCCCGGCGAAGGTGAAGATGTGCTCGTTCATCAGACGATCCTGCCAGGTTGCGCCAGCGGCTGGAGGCCAAACGCGCCGTTGACCAAGGTTTGGCATCGGTTCGGAGCACTCGCGTCAGACCAGCCAACGACAGACGACCCACGACCCCGAGTCAAATGCGTTGGGGCATCGGTTGGTTCACGATCGGCTGCGCTGGTGGGCCACGCCGGTTCGCATCGCAGCCACCCCCGCATTGATGCTGATTGTATTCGTGTCGATCGCCTTGTCGGCAGCCGTGTCCGGGCTGCTCCCGGGCCCCGGCCGGCTCAGCTCCGGCCGGGTGGACCTGGCGGTCGGGTTGACGTTCCCGGCCGTGGTGATCGCCGCTGCCCGGTGTACATGTCGCCGCCTCCAACGGCAGGCCGCTACACCGCCCGGAGGCCAGCGTCCTGCAGCGACATGGCATGCATTGCCTCGCCCAACGTGGCCACCTGCTGAAGGCGGGCCGAGCGTGCCCATTCCACCTCGCCTCCAGCGGGGCGGACGCTTCGGTCGCGCGGCGCCACGATGCGGCTAAACCCCAGGCGGGCCGCCTCGGAGATGCGTCGGATGGGCTCGGGCACCGACCGCAGTTCCCCGGTGAGGCCAACCTCGCCCAACATCATCACGTCGCCCGGGACGGCACGCAGCGTTGCCGACGAGACCACCGCCGCAGCGATCGCCAAATCCGCTGCCGGTTCGCGCACGGTCAGCCCGCCCGCCACCGAGACGAACACGTCGGCCGAGCTCAGATCCAACTGAGCGCGCTGGGCGAGCACCGCCAAGATGAGATCGATGCGTCGAGGCACCAACCCGGTGACGGTGCGGGTCCCAAACCCGCCGGAACCGGCCGGGCGCGGGCTGACCAGCGCCTGCACCTCAACCAGCACCGGGCGGTGCCCTTCGAGCACCGCGACCACCGCCGAGCCGGGAACCCCCGCCTGCCTGTCGGCCAGCAACAGCCCCGACGGATCGTCCAGCGACTCGATGCCGTGCTTGGTCATGCGGAACATGCCGACCCGGTCGGTGGCGCCAAACCGGTGCTTGATCACCCGCAACAGGCGCAGAGCCCCGTCGCGGTCGCCCTCGAAGTGCATCACCGTGTCGACCGTATGCTCCAGCACGCGAGGGCCGGCCAAGCCACCGTCCTTGGTGACGTGTCCCACGAGGACAACCGCAGCGCCGCTGCGCCGGGCGGCAGCCACAAGCGCGTTGGTGGCTTCGCGCACCTGGGTGACCGAGCCCGGCACCCCGCTGACCCGGTCGTCGAACAGGGTATGTACCGAGTCGACCACGACGAGGGCCGGGGTGGTTTCTGCCAGGCGGGCCAGCACCACCTCCAGCCGCGTCTCCGCCAGCACGAACAGGTCGTCGCAGATCGCATCGAGACGCTGGGCCCGACGTTTCAACTGATTGGCCGACTCTTCTGCCGTGACGTACAGCACGGTGCGGCCACTCCGGGCCACGCCTGCGGCAGCCTGCAACAACAACGTGCTCTTACCCACTCCGGGCTCGCCGCCGATCAGGCTGACCGAGGCACCCGTGAAGCCGCCTCCCAGGGTGCGGTCCAGCTCGCCGATGCCGGTGGTCAGCTGCGGGTCGCTCACCTCGGGCACGTCGCCAATGGCCCGCACCGTGCCCGGCACATGCGGGATCGGATGGTTGTCCAGCGGCGCCGACAGCTCCTCGGTCAGCGAGTTCCAATCACCGCAACCCCCGCACCGCCCGGTCCACTTGTGCGCCTCGTGCCCGCAGGCCAGGCAGCGAAAGACTGGAGAGGATGACGGTTTGGAAGCCACGGTGCCACGCTACGGACGACCTGTGACAACGAACGGCTCCCACTCGGAAAGCGCCTTCCCGGTCGCGTCAACCAAATGCAGCGGTCCTCCGTCCGTCTCGGTTCGATGGGCGACCATCCCACCACTCGGCAAGGCAAAATCCGTAGCTCAGCCCCGCTGAGCGATCAGCTCGATCTCGATGTTGGAGCCGAGCGGCAGCGATGCCACGCCAATGGTGCTGCGCGCCGGAAACGGCTCTGCGAAACGGGCGGCATACACACGGTTCATCGCATCGAAGTCGTCCATGTCGGTAAGGAACACGTTGACCTTCACTACGTGCTCGGGGCCAAGACCGGCCGCTTCAAGCACTCCGAACAGGTTGTCGAAACACTGCCCGGTTCGTTTGGCGACGTCACCGACGACGAGCGAACCGGTGGCTGGATCCACCGGTGTCTGCCCAGAGCAGTAGACGATGCCGTTGGCCTCGATGCCGTGGCTGTAGGGGCCGACGGCGGAGGCGGTGGGGCTGGTGATGGGTCGGCGGGTCATCGGCTCATCCTCGCACCCTCCGAACCCCGGCGATCGCGCGTGGTCGCTCACGACCGTTCGCAAGCAACCTCGCCGGGAAGCAGAGCCCGAACAACCACCTGAAGTTCGGCGCCACGATCGTCGACGAAGGGCCGACCCGCATCCAGCGCGGCGGCATAGGCCTTGGCCGCGTCGTCGCCGGAGAGTTCGGCACAGCGAGGCCCGTCGATGGTTGCGCCAGGCTTGACCGTGCCGAAGACGTCGATGAACGGGGGCCCCGGCCACTCGGCAGCGTCCCCCGAGGGTGCACCTTCAGGAACGGCCAGATCGATTGCCTCCACCCGGTCGGGCACCCACTCCTTGGTAGCTCCGGTCAGAGTGCGCGAGTGCTCGATCAGGTCCCGGAGCTTGCGACGCGACGCCTGCTGTGAGCCGGTGAGCCCCGTATCGAAGTCAGCCATCAGGGCGTAGACGTCGACCTCGGCCGGCTGTCCAGCGCCATGAAGACGGACGTTGGTACTCGGCAGATCGGTGACCTGAGGATCGCCGTAGTCGACCGATTCGTCGAGTGCCCCGGATGCGGACACGTCGTCGAGGAAGTCCCGCAGCTTGGTCTGTGGCACCTTCCCCTGCACCAACCGAACCGCAGTCGGCACCGTCCCAGCCGACCCGCCATCGGTCTCAGCGGGGACGGGGAGAAACACCCTTCCGTCCCCGTAGATGGTCACCTCGGGCACGTCGTTGGCGACGAAGGCGTGAGGCACCAACCCTCCGCCGGTGTCCACCTGCCACACCACCCGATCGGCCGGGAGCCGGGTGCCGTCCGTGCTGGTAGGAACGCCGGAGGTGACGTCGTGACCGGACCCACAGGCAGCGGCTGTCAGGGCCACCAGGATGCCGAGCGCGAGCCCCGCCGTGTGTCGGTGCAGTGATTGCCGTTCGAATCCCATATCTACTTCGACGACGACCAGGGCCCTCGAGTTCCCGGCCGATGCGCCACGGCGCCTTACCCGTGGTTCAGCCGACGACCTGCAATGAGGCCGTAGGCCAGCACGAGCCCCGCCAAGCCAATGAGCACCGCGCCGGCAATCACGAACTTGCCGGCGTTGCCGGAGCGTTCCTCCGACGTGGTGGTCAGGTCGACGTCAGCCGACTCGGCGGTGAGGTCGGCGTTCCAACTCACCGTCGCACCGTCGACCGTGGGTGTCTTCTCCTGCTTGCCGGTGGTGTCGACCAACTCACCGGGGAGCATCGCCCGAACCACGATGGTGAGGCTGCCCGGGTTGGTCTTCAGTTCCGCCGCCAGTTGCTCGTCGGTTCGGCCCAGCGGCAGGCCGTCGAGCACCTCGGCCACCTGAGCATCGGAGAACCGGGCCAGATCGCCCTTGGTGATCAGCCGCCCGTCCAGCCGGTAGCCGATGGACCCAAACCGATCGAGCACCGACAGGTTCAACTCCTGCAGCGGCCCATCGGGACCGGCAATCTCATTGAGCGTTGGCTGCAAGGCGCTCGGCGAACCGAAGGCCTTGGTGGCCCGTAGACGCACCAGACCGTCTGGTTTCAGCATCGGCTCGGCGACCTCCCAGCCCGCCTCGGTCAGGTCTCCGGTGTCGATGGCTTTGAGGCCCCCGACCCGCCCAACCGCCTCCCCGTCGAGTGCAACCTCCACCGTCACCGTGCCCGACCCATTCTCCTTGACGTCGATGTCCACCTGGGCGGTCGCCTCGCAGGCCGAGAGGCCAACGAGCACCAGCAGGGCAAAAATGGCCGCTCTCGCGCGGCGACGGATTGGATTCACAGCCCAGAAGGGTAGACGGCCACAGAACCACCGAGAGACCCCTTCGCCCCGACGGCGGCGACGAAGGCGCCTCGGCCCGACCCCACCGGGGCCGGGCCGAGCACGCAACACTGGTACTTGCCGCGCAGATCAGACGCCGTCGGGGGCGTCACCCGCCACATCGCCGGCCACAATCTCGGCCGGGGAGTCCGGCGGGACAAAGCCCTCAACCGCACGGAACGAGGTGATCTGCTGGTCTGCATTCTCCGGGTCGGGTTCCACGTCCACGACGATGATCTGACCGGCGGAGAACTCCTTGTGCAGCAGCTTCTCCGACAGAGGGTCCTCCACCTGGCGCTGGATCGCCCGACGAAGCGGCCTGGCACCCAGTGTGGGGTCGTAGCCGGTGTCGGCCAGGTGCTGCTTGGCCGCGTCGGTGATCTCCAAACCCATGCCCAGCCCGGCCAGCTGTTCGGCCACCCGTGCCGTCATCAGGTCGACGATCTGGATGACCTCGGCCTTGCTGAGCTCGTGGAACACGATGACATCGTCGATGCGGTTGAGGAACTCGGGCCGGAAGTGCGCCTTGAGCGCCTCGTTGACCTTCGCCTTCATCTTCTCGTAGCTGACGGCCTCGTCGTTGCGCGAGAAGCCAACGTTGGCCTTGCGCAGGTCGGCGGTTCCCAGGTTGGACGTCATGATCAGCACGGTGTTGCGGAAGTCGACCGAGCGGCCCTGACTGTCGGTCAGGCGCCCCTCCTCGAGGATCTGCAACAGCGTGTTGAACACGTCGGGGTGGGCTTTTTCGATCTCGTCGAAGAGCACCACCGAGAACGGCTTGCGCCGGACAGCCTCGGTGAGCTGGCCACCCTCCTCGTAGCCCACATAGCCGGGGGGCGAACCCACCAGGCGGCTGACCGTGTGCTTCTCCATGTACTCCGACATGTCGAGGCTGATCATGGAACCTTCGTCACCGAAGAGAAACTGCGCCAGTGTCTTGGCCAGCTCGGTCTTACCCACACCCGATGGGCCCAGGAAGATGAACGATCCGGAGGGACGCTTCGGGTCCTTCAGGCCTGCCCGCGTGCGGCGGATGGCCTGGCTGACCGACTTGATGGCCTGCTCCTGGCCGATGACCCGCTCGTGGAGTTCGTCCTCCATGCGCAGCAGCTTGGTGGTTTCCTCCTCGGTCAGCTTGTAGACGGGAATGCCCGTCCACATGGCCAACACCTCGGCGATCGACTCCTCGTCAACCTCATCGAACAGGTCCTCACCTGACGCCTTCAACTCGGCCTCGGTGCTCACCTTGCGCTCGAGCAGTTCCTTCTCGCGATCGCGCATGCGCCCGGCCTCTTCGAAGTCCTGACTCTCGACCGCCTCCTTCTTCTGGCGGCTCACCTCGGCCAGTTCCACCTCGAGTTCGCGGAACTCCTCGGGTGCGGCCATGCGGCGAATACGCAGGCGGCTGCCTGCCTCGTCGATCAGGTCGATCGCCTTGTCGGGCAGGAAACGGTCCGAGATGTAACGGTCGGCCAGGTTGCCCGCCGCCACCAACGCCTGATCGGTGATCGTCACCCGGTGGTGCTCTTCGTAACGCTCCCGCAGGCCCTTGAGGATCTCGATCGTGTGGGCCACCGATGGTTCGTCGACGACCACCTTCTGGAAGCGACGTTCGAGCGCGGCGTCCTTCTCGAGGTGCTTGCGGTACTCGTCCAGCGTGGTGGCACCGATGGTCTGCAACTCGCCCCGGGCCAGCATGGGCTTGAGGATGGATGCTGCGTCGATGGCCCCCTCGGCAGCTCCGGCACCGACCAGCGTGTGAATCTCGTCGATGAACAAGATGATGTCGCCGCGGGTCTTGATTTCCTTCAGCACCTTCTTGAGCCGCTCCTCGAAGTCGCCGCGGTAGCGCGACCCGGCGACCAATGCGCCCAGGTCGAGGGTGTAGAGCTGCTTTCCGGCCAACGTGTCCGGCACGTCGCCGTCGGCAATCGCCTGAGCCAGGCCCTCGACGATGGCGGTCTTACCCACGCCGGGCTCGCCTACCAGCACCGGGTTGTTCTTCGTGCGGCGACTGAGCACCTGCATCATGCGTTCGGTCTCTTTGGCGCGACCGATGACCGGGTCCAGCTTGTGCTCCTTGGCCAACTGGGTGAAGTTTCGTCCGAACTGGTCGAGCACGGGCGACCCGCTCTGGCCGCCCTCCCCGCTGGAGCCACCGGTGCCGGCTGAAGCCTTCTCACCGCCCTGGCCACTGGCGCCCTGGGGGCCCGAGTAGCCGGAGAGCAGCTGGATGACCTGCTGGCGCACACGCGAGAGGTCTGCGCCCAACTTGACCAGGACCTGAGCGGCGACGCCCTCGCCCTCGCGGATGAGGCCGAGCAGGATGTGCTCGGTGCCGATGTAGTTGTGGCCAAGCTGCAGCGCCTCGCGCAGCGACAGTTCCAGAACCTTCTTGGCCCGCGGCGTAAACGGGATGTGCCCGGACGGCGACGAGCCGCCCTGACCGATGATTTCCTCTACCTGGCTGCGCACCGCCTCGAGGGAGATGCCGAGGGACTCAAGGGCCTTGGCGGCCACGCCCTCGCCCTCGTGGATGAGGCCGAGCAGGATGTGTTCGGTGCCGATGTAGTTATGGTTGAGAAGCCGCGCTTCTTCCTGGGCCAAAACGACGACCCGGCGAGCCCGATCTGTAAAGCGTTCAAACACGAGAGATTGCCTCCATGCGGGGGCCGTGTGGCCCGAGACGAGTGATGCCAAGTGTAACCGCAGCCACCATCGATTCGTTCCCGCGACCCGCTGTTGACTTCCTCAGCGTTAGACGCGCACTGCTGCAACCCACCCTGTTGCGGCGGTACCGAGGTCGCCGGCCGAAGACGTCAGGTCGCCAAGGCGACCGACCAGAAGTACCAGGAGCACCACGAGAACCAGCGCTCCGACCAGGCGGGCGCGGGGGTCTCGACTCAAATCCATCAGGCCGGTCTGTCCCCGCCGATGGGTTCGACCGGCGACCACGTGCCCATTGACCGTGGCTGGGACGAGTGGGTGGAGCACTCCCAACGCGCCCTGCTCAGACCCCTGGTCGGCGGAGGCCTCGACAGGGCCGGGCATGGCCACATCCCCGTGGGAGGTCGGGTTTGGGCGTGGTGGCCCCAGCACGCCGGGAACGACGTCCGGGTCCACCCACGACCTCAAGCGGGGATCCACCGACGGATTGGGGATCACCGTGGCACCCGGCGTGGTCCAACTGGAGCGGGGCTCGGCCCCGACGGTGGAGAAGACACCGGTGGGCTGACCGGTGTGTCGATGATCTGTGGGCTGGCTGCCATTGCCGCGCATGAGCACCCCTTCAGGGAGATCCGCCGCCCGGCTTCGGCACCTTACCGGACCAGGTGTGCCGATCCGGCGATACCCACTCGGACGGCGTGGGACACTCGTGCCATGGCCCCAGGTTTGTTCTCGGTACGGCTCAGCGAGGAGGTGTCAACCGCGCTGGCCGATCATCGGCCGGTGGTGGCGCTGGAATCCACCATCTTCTCTCGGCTGGGCCTGCCCTCGCCTCACAACGAGGAGGCGTTGGACAGATGTCTCAATGCTGTGCGGTCAGGCGGGGCAGTGCCCGCCATCACGGCGGTGATCGATGGAGTCGCAAGGGTTGGCCTGGGACCGGACGAACATGACCGCATCCTCGGCGCCGACGCCAAAACCTCCAGCCGAGACCTGGGCGTGGCGGTCGGAGCCGCCTGGCCCGTGGGGGTCACCACCGTGGCGGCCTCGCTGCGGCTGGCGTCCCTGGCCGGAATCACCGTTTTTGCAACCGGGGGAATCGGCGGCGTACACCGAGGGGCGGCCAACAGCGGCGACGTGTCGGCCGACCTGGGGGCACTGGCCACCGAGCCGGTGGTGTGTGTCTCTGCCGGTGCCAAGGCATTTCTCGACCTGGGGGGCACCCTCGAACGTCTCGACACCTTGGGAGTGCCGGTGCTGGGCTGGCAAACCGAGGCATTTCCGGCCTTCTATTCACGCGACTCAGGACATCGGGTGCCCCACAGGGTGGACGATGCGGGCGCACTGGCGGACATCGTGACCGCCACCTGGGCGCTCGGCCACAGGGGCGGGGTGCTGGTGGCCAACCCGATACCCGCCGATGCAGAGATCCCCTACGAGGAGATCCGCCCACACATCGACGAGGCGCTCGCCTCGGCGAGGGTGCTGGGGGTTACCGGCCCGGGCGTGACCCCCTGGGTGCTGGAGGCCATCACCGAGGCCACCGCCGGGCGCTCCATCCCGGCCAACCTGGCCCTGGCCGAGCACAACGCCACTCTGGCCGCCGAGCTGGCAGCCGAGTTGGCCGGCGCGTCGGGCGCTGAGCACGGGTGACCCCGATCGGCGACCAAGGGCACACCGAACGTCTGCCCGAGTTGGAGGCATCGCTGTTGCGCGGCCTTTCCTTGGCGCGACTGGCCGTATTCGCATGGATGGTTGTGGTCGTGGTGGTTGCTCGCAACGGCATCGCCAGCCCGGCGGTGGCATGGGGCGGCCTGGCCGTGATCGGGGCGTGGTCGGGCTGGGAGTTCGCCCGGGTTCGGTCCCCGCTCTCCGAACGAACCGCCGGGATGATCACCGCCATGGAGGCCGTGCTGGCCGCCGCCCTGCTGGTGGCCGACCCATGGGTTTGGGAGTCGTCGGTCGGCCAGCGATTCGCATCGGCCTGGCCGTTGATGCCGGTACTGGGCGCCGCCATCATCTGGGGACGTCGTGGTGGCCTGATCTGCGCGCTGGCGCTGGGGGCGGTCAATGCGGTGGCGCTAGCGGGTCGAGCCGTGGTGGGAGAGCTTGCGCAGTTGTCCGCCGCCGGCGGCCAGTCGCTGTCGATCGCCTCCACGGTGGCGTTGTGGTTGGTGGCGGGCATCGCAGCCGGCGCCGTGGTGGAGCGCCTGAGAAGTGCCGAGCGACGGGTCGCTCAGGCCGAGGCTCGGGAGGAGATCGCCCGGGAACTACACGACGGCGTGCTGCAAACCTTGGCGGTGGTGCAGCGACGCAGCACCGATGAGGAACTGTCGCAACTGGCACGAGACCAGGAGCTCGACCTGCGGTCATGGCTCTTTGGCGACCACGCCGCCCACGAGGCCGACCTCACCCTGGGCGCCGCCCTTCGCCAGGCAGCACACCGGGCCGAACGCACGCACCGGCTGCGGGTACAGGTGGTGGGTGTGGGCCTCGACGACCTGGCGACACCGGTGAGCAGCGACCCCGTGCCCCCGGAGATCATCGCTGCGCTGGCGGGGGCGGCGGGCGAGGCGATGACCAACGCCGCCAAGCACGGCGACGCCACCACCGTGACGATGTACGTGGAGGTGGGCGACGAGGAGGTGTTCGTCTCGATCAAGGACAACGGGGCTGGATTCGATGTGGCCGCCGCCATTCCAGGCATCGGCATGACGCAGTCGATCACCGGGCGCCTCAGTGCCGTCGGCGGAAGCGCCGAGTGGCGGAGCAACCCGGGGCACGGCGCTGAGGTCACCCTCACCGTCCCCAGCTCGTAAGAGCTGCGGCACGGGACGACGACGGTTTCCTCGGCTCAGCCCAGGTGGCCGGCTCAGCCCAGGTAGGCGGCCTCCAGCGCACCTCGATCAGCCAACAACGCCGCCGCCGGTTCGTCGCGCGTGACCCGACCCTCGCTCAGCACCAAACCCCGGTCGGCCACCGCCAACACCGCATCGACAAACTGCTCGACCACAACCACCGCCGTCTCGCCGGCATCGGCCAGCGCCCGAAGACCCGCGAGCAACTCGGCGGCCACTTGCGGCGCCAGCCCCATGGAGAGTTCGTCCACCATCAGCACCTTGGGACGGCGCACCATGCCCAACCCAACGGCCACTTGTTGCTGCTCGCCGCCGGAACACGCCCCCACCCGTCGACCGGCCAAGCCGGCCAGCGCAGGAAACGTCTCGGCGGCCTCATCAACCGACGATCCAACCAGCGAGAAGTGCTCGGCGACCGACAGGCTGGGGAACAACCCCCGGTCGTCGGGCACCGACACGAGGCCCGCCCCCACCCGCGCACCAGGGGAGGCCCTGGTCAGGTCGGCGCCACCAACCCTGACAGTGCCCGAATCGGTGGGAACCAGCCCGGCGATCGCCATCAGCGCCGTGGTCTTACCGGCGCCGTTTCGTCCCAGCACGGCCACCATTTCGCCCGGCGCCACCTGCAAGGAAAGGTCGCTCAGAACCTTCGCGTCGCCGTATCCGGCGCACAGGCCCTCGGCTGCGAGGCCCTGCGCAATGTCGCCGGCGGCGGCCCCTCCAGCGCTCACGATTGTGTTCCCAGGTAGGCGGCGATCACTTCCGGATCGTCGCGAACCTCGTCCGGTGCTCCAACGGTGAGTACCCGTCCGCCCACCAGAACCATCACCCGGGCACACAACCGGAACACCAGCGAGGTGTCGTGCTCGATCAGCACAACGCCCAGCCCGTCATCGGCCAGCGATCGCACCACGTCGGCCAGCGCGGTTGTCTCAGCCGGATCCAGTCCGGCGGCCGGTTCATCCAGCAACACGACGGCCGCGTCGGCCACCACCGCCCGAGCCACTCCGGCCAGCTTGCGATGACCCAACGACAGCATGGCCGGTTGGGACCCGCCCTCGCCGCCAAGACCCACCCGCTTCAACGTCGCCTCGATGTGGTCGGTCGACGCACGCGGGGCGGCGACCGACAGGTTCTGTGCGATGGTCAGGTCGTCGATCAGTTCCACCGACTGCCACGTTCGGGCCAGGCCCGCCCGCGCTCGGCGGTGGGGGCGCCACCCGGTGACGTCGCGGCCGGCCACCTCCACCCTGCCGTCGTGGGGAACGAATCCACACCAGGCGTCAACCAGCGTCGTTTTGCCTGCACCGTTGGGACCGATCAGCCCCACGATCTCGCCCCGTCCCACGGTGAGCGACACCTCATCGGTGGCCCGCACGCCCCCGTAGCTGACCCCGATACCCGTGCTCACCATGGCCGGATGATCGGCATCGGTGGCGTCCGGTCCGTGCGACCCGGCCCCACCCGTGGCCGAGGTTGCGGCGGAGGTTGCGGCGGCCGTCATCCCCCGACCAACGAGGCCAGGCCCCACAACGCGGCCACCAGGCCGACCACGATCATGACGATGCTGCGCCCGAGCGGGGGACGGTCGGGGCGCGGCCCCGAGGCGCCCGCGCCGCCTTTCGACCTGACGGCTCCACCCTTCGACCTGGGCTTGGCCCCGCCACCCAGATGGTCCGGCGGCCGCACCAACGCTGCGACGTTACCCACCACCAGCGCCGCGCCGAAGGCCAACACCAGCCAGGCAAGCAGGTCCTTGCCCAGGAACAGCTGGGGGTTCTGCGCCAGCAGCGCGCCCATCATCACCGACCCATTGTTGCCGCTCGGCCCGGCCCGCGCCCGATCGCCGGGCAGGGAGCCCCGGGCAGGGCGCGGCGGGCAGGGCGCGGCGGGCAGGGCGCGGCGGGCGTGACACCCGCCGCCTCAACCGAAAGAATGACCCCATGGTCAACCCAGCGCCGCACTCCCCGTCCCCACGTCGGGCCCCCGACCGTCCGTGGATGATGCGAACCTATTCGGGTCACTCCACCGCCAAGGCGTCCAACGAGCTGTACCGCACCAACCTGGCCAAGGGGCAAACGGGGCTGTCGATCGCCTTCGATCTACCCACCCAGACCGGGTACGACCCCGACGACTTCCACAGCCACGGCGAGGTGGGCAAGGTGGGCGTGCCCGTGGCACACCTCGGCCACATGGCCACGCTGCTGGAGGGCATCCCCCAGGGCGAAA
Source organism: Candidatus Microthrix parvicella Bio17-1 (assembly GCF_000299415.1). NCBI lineage: Bacteria > Bacillati > Actinomycetota > Acidimicrobiia > Acidimicrobiales > Microthrixaceae > Candidatus Neomicrothrix > Candidatus Neomicrothrix parvicella. The sequence goes on along the minus strand of NZ_AMPG01000003.1, from coordinate 422,631 downwards.
TGAACACCTCGATGACGATCAACGCGCCCGCCGCATGGATGCTGGGCCTGTATGTCGCCAACGCTTCGGCCAACGGCGTCGATTCGACCGCACTGCGAGGCACCACCCAGAACGACATCGTCAAGGAGTACCTGTCGCGGGGCACCTACATCTTCGGCCCCGAACACTCACGGCGGCTCATCGTGGACATGTTTGCGTTCTGCAACACCAACGTGCCCAAGTGGAACCCGATGAACGTGTGCAGCTACCACCTGCAGGAGGCGGGTGCCACACCCACCCAGGAGATCGCCTATGCGCTGGCCACCGCCATCGGCGTGCTCGACGCAGTCCGCGAATCGGGCCAGGTTTCCGATGACAGGCTGCCCGAGGTGGTCGCCTCGATCTCGTTCTTCGTCAACGCCGGGATCCGCTTTGTCGAGGAGACAGCGAAGATGCGGGCGTTCACCCAGATGTGGGATCGCATCACCGAGGAACGCTACGGGGTTTCCGACCCCAAGGCTCGACGCTTCCGCTATGGCGTGCAGGTCAACAGCCTGGGACTCACCGAGGCTCAGCCGGAGAACAACGTGCAGCGCATCGTGCTGGAGGCGCTCGGTGTGACGCTGTCACGAAACGCCCGTGCCCGCTCGCTGCAGTTGCCCGCCTGGAACGAGGCGCTGGGCCTTCCCCGTCCGTGGGATCAGCAGTGGTCGCTGCGTATCCAGCAGGTGCTGGCCCAAGAGACCGACCTGTTGGAGTACGACGACCTCTTCGAGGGCAGCCACGTGATGGAGGCGCTCACCAAGAACCTGGTTGACGAGGCCCAGGCCGAACTCGACGAGGTGCTGGACCTTGGCGGTGCCTTCGAGGCGATCGACGAGCTGAAGGGCCGCCTGGTGCGCAGCCACACCGAACGGATGCGGCGCATCGAAGCCGGAGACCTTCCGGTGGTCGGCGTCAATTGTTTCACCGGAACCGCCGAATCGCCCCTGGGCGGCAACGAGTCGATCATGAAGGTGGATCCCGCCGTGGCAGCCGAGACGATCGCCGACGTCAAAGCCTGGCGTGAGGCGCGCAACCAGTCCCACGTCGACGCCGCACTGGGCGAACTCGAGCGGGTTGCCCGCAGCGACGAGAACATCATGGCCTCCACCATCGCCCTGGCCGAGGCCGGCGGCACCACCGGCGAGTGGGCCGGCGTACTGCGTGAGGTGTTCGGCGAATACCGTGCACCCACGGGGGTGGGTTCCGCAGCGGGCACCGGACCCGGTAACGACGGCCTCGCGGCGGTCGCCCGACGCGTGCGGGCGCTGCCCGGCGGGCCGGTGCGGTTGCTCGTGGGCAAGCCGGGCCTCGATGGGCACTCCAACGGCGCCGAACAGATTGCGGTGGCCGCACGCGACGCCGGCATGGAGGTGATCTATGCGGGCATCCGCCTCACCCCGGAACAGATTGCCGCTGCCGCTCGGGACGAGGACGTGGAGGTCGTTGGCCTCTCGATCCTGTCCGGCTCACACCTGGAGCTGGTCCCCGAAGTGGTGCGATTACTGGAGGAAGACGGGGTCGAGGTGCCGGTGGTGGTCGGGGGCATCATCCCCCCGGAGGACGAGGCCAACCTGCTGTCAGCCGGCGTCACCGCCGTCTATACGCCGAAGGACTACGAGTTGGCCACGATCATGGGCGACATCGCCACGCTTGCCATCGCCCGCCGCTGAAGTCGCTCGGTGACCCGGTCGGGTTACCGACGCAGCATCGGGCCAAAGGAGACACCTGTATGAATCAAAAAGGATTCGTGGCCGCCGCATCGGGCCTGATCGCGCTGGTCTGCGGGGGGACCTCGGTATCGGACGGCACCAGTCGGAACGAATTGGGGAGCGGTTTGGAGCCGTGTTGACCGACCCAGAGACCGGGTTGCTCTCCGAGGCGTACTTTCAGATCGCGCTGGACGCCCGCATCGCCTCGGCCCGGCGCCACCTTCGCCCGGTGGCCGTGGCGCTGCTGGAGGTCGTCCAGGACGTGGGCTGCCTCTTGGTCAGGCCCACCGATCCACCCGCTGTCGCCGCTGTGGTGCGGGAGACACTCCGCGACGCCGACACCGTCTGTCGACTCAAGGATGGTTCGTTTGCGCTGATCTTGGAGGACACACCGGAGCTTGGGGCGGTCCGGGCGATGGAACGGGTCCGATGTGCCCTGGTCGGCCGGTTCTCCAGCAGCACCATGTGGGCCGGCGTCGCCTGCTACCCGGCCCATGCTTTCAGCACCGAGGAGGTTCTGACGCAGGGCCGATTGGCCCTCCTTGCCGCCGAGGAATGGAATCAGGACCGCATCGAGATCGCCACGGCGGGGTGAGGCCCACACACCGAGACAACCGGTGACCCCGGGTCAAGACGTCCACTGGGTATGGTCGTCGGTCCGGACGCCCGCAAGGAGACAGCACATGATGCGACGTTCGCGAGGTCTGAGTGCCGCCGTCGTGCTGCTTGCAGCCGGGTGCAGCTTCACCGAAAGCAACGAGATCTCGACCCCCAAGACCGATGACCCGGTGACGAACAGCTCGGCGACCACCACCACGGTCAAGCCCAGCGGGGCCCCAACGCTGGTCAAGTTGGCCGATGGAGAGGTGCCAACACCGACCAAGGGCGTCAGGGTGGCCAACGCCGACCAGCTCATCAAACAACTCACCTCGCTCAAGACCGCTTCCGATCTTCCCAACATCGACGGCCGTTACGATCTGACCCGCCGGGTGATCGTGGCTCAACCGGACCTGATCGACCTGTTCGTCGGATGGGGCAGGCTCCCAGGAGCAGTCACCACCGATCTGACGTTCACTGCCGCCGGCACCAACGATCCGGCTTCCCCACAGGGAATCAAACGCGACGTTCATCGCAAGAAGTCCCGGGATGGCGCATCGGTTGGCTCCATGGTGATCCCCGACTCCGGCCCAATCCGCCTGGTCGTCGCCGATGCCTCATGCTGTTCATTCGTGCTGGTTCGCCGAGGGGATGCCTTTTCGGTCGAGGTGACGCGCTCCGCTCAGACCCCGAAGACGCTGCACATCGTGGCCGTGCCGGGGGTCAACCCCATCACCAAGCAGGCCAAGAACAAGAAGTATGTGCCGCCGGCCGCCACCGCAGTGCCGATCGGCGATGTCGCCATTCCCGACATGACCATGCCGACGCCCAAAACCCCACGGCCACCAGACATCACCGACCCGCCCTCCTCGCCCGAAAAGTTGGCATCCGTCCAGTTGCCTCCGCCCGTGCCGGCGGGCAGTTGGTGCGGCTATTTGGCCTCTCGCGGTGTGCCCTTTGATCAGGTCGTCGAAATTTGGAATGGTCTGGGCCGACCCGCCCACATGGACGCCGACGCCAACGGCATCCCCTGCGAGACCCGCTACTGAGGCTGCGTCCGGTCAGCGGAGCCGTCCCGGCCGGCCCAGCGAACCCGACCGGGTGTTTGGGAGAAGCGGGCCAGCATGCCCGGCATACCGATGCCGTCAACGGTCACCGTCGACTCCCGCTCGGCGAAGTGCGGGTCGGCGGCCACGTCCGCCATCGAGTAGATCGGTGCGATCGCAGCATCAGCGTCGCGGAAGGCCAGCAACACCTCATCTCGGGTTCTGAGGGCGATGAAGGCGGCCACGGCCGCATCGAGATCATCACGATGTTCGACCCGACCGGCAAAGGTGCTCAGGCGCTCGTCGTCACCCACGCCCACCAACGCAGCCACTCGCGCCGCCACCGTGTCGGCCGAGGCCGACAATGCCAGCCAGTGGCCATCGGCACTTTCATAGACGTTGCGAGGCACCGAGTACGGCAACTGGGAGCCCATTCGGGGCTGCTGGGTACCGTCGGCCACGTACGCCGCCCAGTTGTGCCCCATGAACGAGAACAGGCTGTCGAGCAGGCTCACATCCACCACCTGCCCCACGCCGGCATGCACGGCCGCCATGGTGGCGTAGGCGGCGACCACGGCCGTCAACTCGTCGGTCAGCGCGATCGGTGGCAGGATCGGCGGTCCGTCCGGGGCCCCGTTGATGTCCGCAAAGCCGGACATGGCCTCGGCGATCGTGGCGAACCCCGGACGGCCGGCGTAGGGGCCATGCTGGCCAAACCCCGTCACGCGGGTGACCACCAGCGTGGGGTTGTCCTCCCACAGCACCTCGGGGGCCAGACCGAGACGCTCCAACGTGCCCGGCCTGAAATTCTCGATCAGCACGTCGGCCTCGGCGGCCCAAGCCCGGACCTCGGCCAAGCCCTCGCCCGTCTTCAGGTCGGCCGTGCGGAGCACCTTGTTGCGGGACGTGATGCGCCACAACAACGACGTTCCGCCATCGGGCGCCGGGAATCCCATCGCTCGGGTGGGATCGAGCCGGTGCGGGTGCTCCACTTTGACCACGTCAGCGCCAAGGTCGGCCAGCAGGCGTCCTGCGCCCGGACCCGCCAGCACGGTGGCCAGCTCGAGGACCCGCAGACCCACCAGCGGCCCGGCGGCCGGTGGGTCATCCGGCGCCGCCTTGGGCCAACGCCCTGGTGATTGGCGGCCGGTGACGGCATCAGGATCACCGTGACTCAAGGTCGACCTCGAAGCATCGATCACCGAGTTCGCCGAAGGAGTACGCCGGATAGAGACCCCCGAACATGCCGCGGGTGCGATCGGTCCATGCCAACGCCCGTGGCGACGACACCCTGCGCATGATCTGTACCAGCGTCCCCTCGTGGATGCGGTATTCGGCCCAGGCGCCGGGAAAGTCCTTGACGCTGGCGACCTCCACGTAGGGCACGTCGCCGGAGATCGGCACCGACCGGCGGCGATTTCGGTGGGTATGACCGGCGAAGTAGCCACGGACGTTGCGGCGCCGGGCGATCAGCGCCTGCAGCGCCTCGGAGGCGCCGGGCAGAATGCCGAAGAACCGGTCGGTCCGGGCGTCCTCGCCAGGGAGCCAGATGTGGTGATGTCCAAAGATCACCACCGGAACATCGCTGTCGACGGCCTCGTCGTCGAGCCGCTCCAGCTGCTGCGCCGTGAGGTCACCGTTCGGATGGCCGTCCCGCGAGGTGTCCACCATGATCGCCAACAGGCCCGGTAGCTCCACCCGCTCGTAGCTGGACCCAACGTGTACCTGGTGAAAGCTCTCGTGATTTCCCCGGATGAAGTGCAGCCGATCACCGAAGGCCGCCCGGTAGAGCGCCTCGAATTCGCCAACCTGTTGGGGAGATCCGTCGGTGGTCAGGTCGCCCTTCACCAGCACGGCCAGCGGGTCCAGGTCGGCCATCTCGCCGACGGCGTCGGTGTTCATCAGCGTCGGATAGGGCGTGGTTCCCGCAGGAACCGAGAAACCCTCGCCCGCTCCGTCGATCAGGCCGGCCACGGTCTCGCCGAAGTGCACGTCGTTGACGGTGGCGAACGTGCCCAGCAGATCGCCCCGGGGAGCGGGCAGCGTCGTGGCCGTCAGCCCATCAAACTCATAGGTCGTGGCGGGGCTCAGCCCCCGGTGGCGGTGGACGGTTGGTCCGTCGTGGATGACCACCTCGTCGGGTGCGACGGTCGTGAGTTCCATCGCCTATCAAGATACCGCTGCGGGGTCAGTTGCCCCAGGGGCGGCGGCGACGCATCGGGGCCGGTTTGGTCCACCAGCGGCCGGAGAAACGCCAGCGTGCCGGCGTGGTTCTCGGGTCGACTCCGCCGTAACGCGGGGTGGCCACCACGATGGCGGCCACGATCGCCGCCACCTCGTCATCGGCGGGTGCAGGGCTGATCGACGGCGCTGGCGAAATCGAAGGCAATCCTCGACCATTCACAGCGGCATGTTGCCGTGCTTGCGGGCGGGCAGTTCCTCGCGCTTGGAGCGCAGCATCTCCAGCCCGGCGGCCAGCTTCCGGCGGGTCTCCGCCGGGTCGATCACGTCGTCGATGTAGCCCCGGTCGGCGGCCTCCCACGGGTTGAGGTGGTTCTCCTCGTAGGCGGCCACCAGCTCGGCTCGCTTCGCCACCGGGTCCTCGGCGGCGGCAAGGTCTCTCCGGTTGACGATCTCGACCGCGCCCTGAGCGCCCATCACCGCCAATTCGGCCGAGGGCCAGGCGAAGGCCAGGTCGGCGCCAATGCTCTTGGAGTTCATCACCACATACGCCCCGCCGTACGCCTTCCGGGTGATCACCTGGATGCGTGGAACGGTGGCCTCGCAATAGGCGTACAGCAGCTTTGCCCCGTGGCGGATGATGCCGTTGTGCTCCTGGTCGACGCCGGGCAGAAACCCGGGCACGTCCACGAACGTCACGAGCGGCACGTTGAACGCGTCGCAGGTGCGTACGAATCGAGCGGCCTTCTCGGAGGACTCGATGTCAAGCACGCCCGCGTACATCGACGGCTGATTTCCGACGATGCCCACCGACTGGCCACCGATGCGTGCGTAACCGCAGGTGATCGATCCGGCCCAGCGGGGCGCATACTCGAAGTACTCGCCATCGTCGGCGATCGCCCGAATCACCTCGGTCATGTCGTAGGGCATGTTGGAGTTCGCCGGGATCATGTCGGACAACTCGGGCACCAGCCGGTCTGCGGGGTCGGCGGACGGGAGAAAAGGCGGCTCCTCCAGGTTGTTCGCAGGCAGGAAGCTCAGAAGGAACTTCACGTCGTCGAGCACCGACTTCTCGTCGGGTCCGGCAAACTGCGCCACACCCGACTTCGACGAGTGCGCACCGGCGCCACCCAACTCCTCCAGGGTCACCTCCTCGCCGGTCACCGTCTTCACCACGTCGGGGCCGGTGATGAACATGTGTGAGGTCTCGTCCACCATGAAGATGAAGTCGGTCATCGCCGGGCTGTACACCGCACCACCGGCACAGGGGCCCATGATCACCGAGATCTGCGGAGTGACACCCGAGGCCTTCACGTTGCGGTGGAAGATGCCGCCATAGCTGGCCAGGCTGACCACGCCCTCCTGGATACGGGCGCCGGCGCCGTCGTTCAGGCCCACCAGGGGTGCACCCGCCTTGAGCGCCAGGTCCATCACCTTGTGGATTTTCTCGGCGAACACCTCTCCCAGGGCACCGCCAAACACGGTGAAGTCCTGGCTGAAGACGAACACCTTCCGGCCATCGACCGTGCCCCAACCGGTGATCACTCCGTCGCCGTAGGGGCGGCTGCCTTCGGCCAGCGAGTTGGACCGACTGCGGGCCAACTGATCGAGCTCGTTGAACGACCCCTCGTCGAGCAGATATTCCAGCCGCTCGCGAGCCAGCATCTTGCCGCCGGAACGTTGGCGCTCCACCAGCCGTTCGGACCCGGCGTGCAGCGACTCCTCCCGCCGCCGATTCAGGTCCTCGATCCGCTCGCTCATGCTGTGTTCCATCAGGAGGCCAACGCTAGGGCCGACCGGCACAGGTACACCAATGAGCGCTTGCGGTGTCACCAGATGGTGGGCTCGGAGCGCACCCTGAGCCCGGCCTGGGCTGCCCGCTACGGTTCTGATGTCGATCTGGGGAGGACCGCACATGCAGCTGCCGGTGATGCCACCGATCAAGCCGATGCTGGCCAAGGCCACCTCGACCGTGCCCGAGGCCGAGGGGCTGCTGTACGAGCCCAAGTGGGACGGCTACCGCTGCCTGGTGTTTCGAGACGGCGATGAGGTGGAGTTGGCATCGAGAGGGCAGAAGTCGCTGACCCGTTACTTCCCAGAGCTGATCGATCCGATCCTGGCCCAACTGCCGAAGCGATGCGTCGTCGACTGCGAGCTGGTCGTGTTCACCCTCGACGGTTTGGACTTCGATGTGCTGGGCAACCGGATCCACCCGGCGGAAAGCCGCATCAAACGGCTGTCGACGGAGACACCGGCCTCGTTGGTGGCCTTCGACCTGCTGGCACTCGACCAACTCGACCTGCGCACCATGGCGTTTTCTGAGCGGCGGGGCGCACTGGAGGCCCTGCTCGATGGCGCCGCCCCGCCCGTGCACCTATCGCCGATCACCGACGACCCGGAGGTTGCCCGCGACTGGTTCGCCCGGTTTGAGGGGGCTGGGTTTGACGGGGTGATGGCCAAGCCGTCCGCAGGTACCTACCAGGAGGACAAGCGCAGCCTCATCAAGGTGAAACATCGGCACTCGGTGGACGTGGTGGTGGCCGGATATCGGGTTCACAAGTCGGGCGACGGGGTGGGCTCGATGATGTTGGGTCTCTACGACGCCCCGGAAGACGGCTCACATGCGTCGTTGCAACACGTCGGCGTGGCGTCCGCATTCAAGGCCACCCAGCGCATCGAGTTGGCCGGGTTGTTGGAGCCCTACCGACTGGAGGAGGACCAGCCCCACCCCTGGACCGAGTGGGCCGACCCGGAACGCCACGCCGACGGCGAGATCCGCATGCCTGGCGCCCCCAACCGCTGGTCGGCCAAGCGGGACCACGGTTGGGTGCCCCTGCGGCCCGAACTGGTGGCCGAGGTGGTGGTCGAGCAGCTCACCAAAGGCCGCTTTCGTCATCCGGCACGGTTTCAGCGCTGGCGGCCCGACCGGAGCCCCCGGTCCTGCACCTACGACCAGGTGGACATCGCCGCACCGGCTGAACTCTTCGAGCTCTTCCCGCAACGCGTCGCCGAGTCGACCGACTGAGCGCCGGTGCCCGCACGCGCCGGTAGGTGCGCGTCGCCGGCCCGGCCGGCCGGTGCCCCCACCCTCGCCGCTGGACACGGGGCCGTTTCGTTCGACTTGAGCGGTCCGTTACCGGTCGTCGTACGTGTCGTCGCCTTCGTCGAGTGACCGATCTTCCTCTCGCAACCGAGGCGACGTCTGGCCCTGGGGGCGGATACCCGTGATGTTGTCGTAGAGGTCACGGATGCGTTCCATGTCCGCATGCACGTCGCCGGTCAGCTTGAACGTCGGCCCGAAGCCACCGGTGCGGTTGGGCCAGTCGATGTAGCCCAGCACGATCGGTACGTCGGCGGCGCGGGCGATGCGGTAGAAGCCCGACTTCCAGTAGTCGCGTTTGCCCCTGGTGCCTTCCGGGGTGATCACCAGGCCCATGCGCGGCCCGTCGCGAAACCTCTCGGCCATCTGTTCCACCAGACCTCCGGGATGATCACGGTCCACGGCGATACCGCCGGTCGCCCGCATGATCGGGCCCATCGGCCCCTTGAAGAGTTCTTCCTTGCCAAGCCATCTGAGCGGCACATCGGTCACCCACGCGTAGGAAAGCATGAACAAGAAGTCCCAGTTACTGGTGTGCGGCCCGGCCACGAGCACACACGACTCCTTTGGTGGCTCGCCGACAAACGTCAGTCGGGACAGCCAGAGGAAGAACCTTGCCAACACCTTCTTCATGTCCCGAGAATAACCATGGGCAGGCGTTGGCGATGCGGTGGGTGCGTCCCCAATCCGTCAGTGCGAGGTGCCGCACCAGTCGAGCAGGCGATCAACATCCCACGTGGTCAGGATTCGATCGGGGTCGACCCCCCGCCGCCCAAGGCGTTCATAGCCGTGGGCGACCCATTCCAGTTGGCCCGGCGCGTGGGCATCGGAATCGACGGCGATGAGGCAGTCCCACTCCAGGGCCAGGTCGAGCAACTCGTCGGGTGGGTCCTGGCGTTCCGGGCGGCAGTTCACCTCGACCGCCGTGCCGAACTGTGCGCAGGCCGCAAAGACCAGTTCGGCGTCGAAGGTTGACTGGGGCCGACCCCGTCCGACCAGCTTGCGGCCGGTGCAGTGGCCGAGGATGTCCACGTGCGGGTTGGCGACGGCCCGCACCATGCGCTCGGTCATCGGCCGTTCGGGCATCGACAGCTTGGAGTGGGCCGAAGCAACCACCACGTCCAGGTTGGACAGGATCTCGTCGGGCAGATCGAGCGACCCGTCGGCGAGGATGTCCACCTCGCACCCCGTGAGGATTCGAAACGGCGCCAGTTCCTCGTTGAGCGCGGCCACCTCCACCAACTGGTCCGCCAACCGTTCGGGTGTCAGTCCATGAGCGATGGTGAGCCGCGGCGAATGGTCGGTGAGCGCCAGATGCGTCCGCCCCAGGGCCCGGGCGGTCATGGCCATGGTTCGGACTGAAGCCCCGCCATCGGACCAGGTGGAGTGGCTGTGCAGATCGCTGCGGCAGGCCTCCGACAGCTTGGCCCCGGCACCCAAGGCCAGGCGCGTCCGTGCCTCCAATTTGTTGAGGTACTCCGGGGTGCGTTCCAGCACGGCGGCGGCGATCACCGACGCCGTCGACGGCCCCACACCGTCGAGGTCGGTCAGCGTGCCCGCTTGGGAACGGCGGGTCAGTTCGTCGTCGCTCACACCTGCCACCGCCTCGGCCGCCTTGCTAAACGCCTTACCCTTGGCCGCAGGTTCGAACCCGCGGTCCAGGTAGTAGACGGCCAGGTGCAGCGCCGCCACGGCCCGTGAGGTCGCTGTCATCGTGGGGATGCCATGACCTTCGGGACCGGCCTTGGCTGCTCTAGCGGCCCTGGCTGGCGACCGCCTCGGCGGCTGCGGCGATCGCATCCGGATCGCCCAGATAACGGTCCTCGATGGGCATCGTGGTTCGGGGGCGATAGTCGCCGCCCAACTCGTAGCGCATCGGCACGCCGGTGGGAATGTTCAGCTCGGCGATGTCCGCATCGCTGATGCCCTCGAGATGCTTCACCAGTGCCCGCAGCGAGTTGCCGTGGGCCGAGACCAGCACGGTGCGTCCAGCGTGGAGGTCGCGGCAGATCTGATCGAACCAGTAGGGCAACACCCGATCCAGCACCATCGACAGGCTCTCCGATGCCGGCAGCAATTCGCTGGGCACGTCGGAGTACCGAGGGTCGTTCACCGGGTGGTATTCGGAGTCGTAGTCCACCGGCGGTGGCGGCACGAGAAAACTCCGGCGCCACTCGTGGTACTGCTCGGCCGACACCTCGCTGCTCACCTCGGCCTTGTTTCGACCCTGTAGCGCGCCGTAGTGGCGCTCGTTGAGCCGCCAGTGACGGCGCACCGGGACCCACTGGCGGTCCATGGCCCGCAGCGACTCCTCGGCGGTGCGGATGGCCCGCTTCTGCAGTGAGGTGTGCACCACGTCGGGGATCACCTCCGCCTCGGCCATGAGGCCGCCGGCCTCGACCGCCTCCACCATGCCCACGTCGGAGAGGTCCACATCGGCCCATCCCGTGAAGATGTTTTCTGCGTTCCATTCGCTTTGTCCATGACGGAGCAGCACCAGTTCCATGGGCACATGCTGGCAGGTGCGCCGGGTCCGCTGCCTATCCGGAGCCACCAACCGGCGTGACGAACGCCACGAAGTTGACCCCCCCACGCGACTTGATAATGGGGCACTCAAGTTTTATCCTGCCTTCCGTTACCAGGAGGTTGTTGTCGCCGACACCGGCGGGCATGCTTCCTGGGAGACGAACCCCCCAGCCCCACAGACAGCAACGAACAAGGAGCCCCCGCCATGCCAAAAGCCGTAGGAATCGACCTCGGAACCACCAACTCGGTCGTCAGCGTGCTGGAGGCCGGCGAACCCATCGTGATCCCCAACTCCGAGGGTGGCCGCACCACCCCGTCGGTGGTCGCATTCGCCAAGGACGGCGAAGTGCTGATGGGCGAGGTCGCCAAGCGCCAGGCGATCACCAACCCCGACCGCACCATCCGCTCGGTGAAGCGCCACATGGGCACCAACTGGTCGGTGGACATCGACGGCAAGGCGTACAACTCCCAGGAGATTTCGGCCCGCACCCTGCAGAAGCTCAAGCGGGACGCCGAGAGCTACCTCGGCGACACGGTCACCCAGGCCGTCATCACCGTGCCCGCCTACTTCGATGACGCCCAGCGCACCGCCACCAAGGAGGCCGGCGCAGTGGCCGGGCTCGAGGTCCTGCGCATCATCAACGAGCCCACCGCCGCCGCGCTGGCCTACGGGCTCGACAAGGACGGCGCCGACCAGACCGTGCTGGTCTTCGACCTGGGCGGCGGCACCTTCGACGTCTCGATCCTGGAGATCGGCGACGGTGTCTTCGAGGTGAAGGCCACCAACGGCGACACCTCCCTGGGCGGCGACGATTGGGACGAGACGGTCATCGATTGGCTGGTGGCGACGTTCAAGGGCGCCCACGGCATCGACCTGAGCAAGGACAACATGGCCATGCAGCGCCTCAAGGAGGCTGCTGAAAAGGCCAAGATCGAGCTGTCCCAGGTTCAGCAGACCCAGATCAACCTGCCGTTCATCACGGCCAACGAAAACGGCCCGCTGCACCTCGATGAGAGCCTGACCCGCGCCAAGTTCCAAGAGCTGACCTCCGACCTGCTGCAGCGATGCAAGGTGCCCTTCGAGCGGGCGATCACCGACGCCGGAATGTCCAAGAACGACATCGAGCACATCATCCTGGTGGGCGGCTCAACCCGCATGCCCGCCGTTGCCGACATGGTGCACGACCTGCTGGGCAAGGACGCCCACAAGGGCGTCAACCCCGACGAGGTGGTGGCCATGGGCGCCGCCATCCAGGCCGGCGTCCTCAAGGGCGAGGTCAAGGACGTGCTCCTGCTGGACGTCACGCCGCTGTCCCTCGGCATCGAGACCAAGGGTGGCGTCATGACCAAGCTCATCGAGCGAAACACCACCATTCCCACCCGACGCACCGAGGTGTTCACCACCGCCGAGGACAACCAGCCATCGGTTGAGATCCACGTGCTGCAGGGCGAGCGGGAGATGTCCAGCTACAACAAGACGCTGGGCAAGTTCCAACTGGTCGACCTGCCACCCGCCCCACGTGGTGTGCCGCAGGTGGAGGTCACCTTCGACATCGACGCCAACGGCATCGTCAACGTGGCGGCCAAGGACCGCGCCACCAACAAGGAACAGTCGATCACCATCACCGGGCAGTCCTCGCTGAGCAAGGACCAGATCGACCAGATGATGCGCGACGCCGAGAGCCACGCCGACGAAGACAAGGCCCGCAAGGAGGAGGCCGAAGCCCGCAACCAGGCCGACACCCTCGTGTATCAGACCGAAAAGCTGCTGCGTGAGCACAGCGAGAAGATCTCCGACGAGGACCGCAAGGGAACCGACGACGCCCTCGCCTCACTGAAAGAGGCCTTGGCGGGCGACGACCTGGAGCTCATCAAGTCCTCAACCGAAGGTCTGATGACCGCCAGCCAGCGCTTCAGCCAGCAGATCTACGAGGCGGCAGCCCAGGCCGGCGACACCTCTGGTGACACCACCGACGCAGCGGGCGACGACGACGTTGTCGACGCCGAAATCGTCGAGGACGAGGACGAGTCATGAGCAACGACGGCTCGGCGTCCGAGGCCGAACCCGACCTCCCGGCCGCCGACAGCCGGGCGGCCGATGGCTCACCGGTTGAGCGTCCCGATTCCGGTGGGAGCAACGACGGTTTCGTCACTCCCACCGAGAGCGGGGATGGTGAGGACGGAGCCACCGGTGACAGGGTGGCCACCACCTCGTTTGCCGGCGACACCGTCGAGCAACAACTGGACGAGTGCGCCGAGCTGGTGGAGACCATCTCGGCCGAACGCGACGAGATGAGGTCGCTCGCACAGCGGATCCAGGCCGACTTCGAGAACTACAAGCGACGCGTGGAGGCACAGCGGTCCGAGCAACAGGATCGGGCGGCGGAGGACCTCGTTCGCTCGCTGTTGGAGGTGCTCGATGACTGCGACCTGGCGGCCTCCCACGGAGCCGACGACGTGGCGCCCATCGCCACGAAGTTGTTGACCATCCTCGAGCGTCAGGGCCTGGCCCCCGTGAACGACGTCGAAGTTCTGTTCGACCCCAACCTTCACGAGGCCGTGCTGTCCGAGGAGGGTGACGAGGAGGACCCCATGGTGGCCGCCATCATGCGCACCGGTTACCTGTGGCGTCAGCGGCTGCTCCGCCCGGCCATGGTGAAGGTGCGTTCGTAGGTATCAACGACGACTCCCTCGCCCCGAACACATGCTGAAGGAGGTACCCGGTGGCACCACAACGTGAATGGTTTGAGAAGGACTACTACGACGCGCTGGGCGTCTCCCCCACAGCGACGGCAAAAGAGATCACCAGCGCCTACCGCAAGCTGGCGCGCCGAAATCACCCCGACGCCAACCCGGACGACCCCAAGGCCGAGGAGCGCTTCAAAAAGATCTCCGCCGCCTACGACGTGGTGGGCGATGAGTCCAAGCGAACCGAATACGACGAGGTTCGCAAGCTGGCCGCCACCGGCGCGGGGCCCGACGGGTTCGGAGGCGGAGGCTTCGGTGGGTTCTCCCCCGGCGGCATGGGCTTCGACGGCGCCCAGGCAGGTGACCTTGGTGATTTGTTTGGCGGACTGTTCAACCGGGGGGCACCCGGAGGCGGACGTCGAACGCGACCTGCCAAGGGCGCCGACCTGCTCACCGACGTCCATCTCAGCTTCGAGGACGCCGTCCGGGGGCTGACCACCGGGGTTCAACTTGGCACCGACGCCCCCTGCCCCGATTGCAAGGGAACCGGGGCTGCTCAAGGCACCACCCCGCGCATCTGCCCCGAGTGCAACGGTCAGGGCGTCACCCAGGAGAATCAGGGGTTCTTCGGCTTCAGTCGCCCCTGCGCAAAATGCAACGGGTCGAAACAACTGATCGACAATCCCTGTGCGCGCTGTCGAGGAAGCCGCAAGGTACGTCAACCTCGCGAAGTTCGTATCCGTATCCCCGGCGGCGTCAACGACGGCGCCACCATTCGGGTCGCAGGCAAGGGTGCCTCCGGCCCGGGCGGACCGGGCGACCTGATGGTGCGGGTGCACGTGGCGGCTCACCCCCGTTTCACCCGCGACGGCCTCAACCTAAAACTCGGCGTGCCCATCTCCATCACCGAGGCGGCGCTCGGCACCAAGCTGCGCGTCACCACGCTGGACGGAACCGGTGTCACGCTTCGCATCCCAGAAGGCACTCCCACTCACAAGACCTTCAGGGTGAAGGGCCGCGGCGTGGAGACCCAAAAGGGCACCGGCGACCTGTTGGTGACCGTCGAGATCGCCACCCCAACAAACCTCACCACCGAACAACGAGCCCTTCTGGAACAACTCGAAGAGATCATCCCGTCGCCACGGAGCGCCGACGATGCTTGATCACCTGAGGAGGTGACCCCGTCATGCACGATCAGAACCGAGCCGTCTACGTGATCTCGGTGGCCGCCGAGTTGGCGGGAGTACATCCCCAGACGTTGCGCATCTACGAGCGCAAGGGCCTGGTGGATCCCGCCCGCACCGGCGGCGGCAGCCGTCGTTACAGCCAGTCCGATATCGATCTGCTCCGCCGTATTCAGGAGTTGACCAACGAGGGCCTGAACCTGATGGGAGTGCAACGGGTACTGGAACTCGAAACCGAACTCATGGCGGCCCGGGCAGAGACCGAAGCGCTCCGCGAACAGGCCAATCGGGCCCTCGCTGACACCCGTGCAGCGGCGGCGGAACAGCTCCGCGCCCAGCGGCGCGACCTGGTTCCGCTGCGCCAGGACGTGGTGCTCTACCGAGACAACCGGCCCGGCCGGACCCGCTGACACAGGTTGGCGCCGCAGCGACGACAACCCGCGCGCGAAACCAGGACCGCTCCGCCGTCCTGTGGGTGGGAGAGCCCGGTGATCGTGTCGAGACGGCGATCGTGAAGATCACGGCCTCGACATCGATGCATCCGGCTCACGCTTTGGACGGGGAATCGATCCCGATCTCGGCGCCATCAGAGCAGCTTGTGCCCCCCTCGATGACTTCTTGGGACCGGCTGACCGGTCCGACGATCACCCCGTAGGGCATCGCCCACTTCCCAGGATGAACGGATCGGCCGCAGGTGTCAACGTCCACTTTCTGACGAACCGTCAGCTGGTTGAGCCTTCTGGCGGTACGCGACACGCGAGCCGTGGTCCACCTCCTATGGTGGGGAGTGCCGTGGCCGGGGGGTCATGGCCAAACACGAGGAGGAAGCGGATGTCCCAACGGCATCAGAAGTCTCAGACCTCAGTCATTCCCGAGGCCCGAGAGGACCGTAAGCGGGAACATCGACGGTTGCGTCAGAAGGTCCGTCAGGACCTCCACGTCGCCGTCGAAGAGGGTGACGTGGAGGAGGTGGTGCTCGATCGGCCACACCCGACGCACGGCTACCGCGAGGACCACGAGATGCCAACCTCCAATGCGGTGCCGGCACCACCAAATCGCACCAAGCACTGGAAGCAGTCGTTCTGGAAGCGACGTAAGAACGAGCGTCGCCGCCGCGCCGCCGAGTTCAACGCCGCCGCCAACTGAGCGACCAGGCTCAGCGGTTTGAAAGATCACGAGGGGTCCGGAGTCGAAAGGTCGGCTCCGGACCTTTCGCTTGGCGGGCAGCTTCTGTAAGGTGAAACCTGAACCTAGAACAAGGTATGGATTTGCCCGTTGGCGACGTTCAACACTGCCAGGACCTTCCGGAGCGCCACCAACTACTGACGCCGCCAACGTGGGATTCGATCATGGACGAAGACTTTGAACCACCGGAGGTCGCCTACTCCGAAGAGCGGCCCCTGACGTCCAATCTTCCGGACGACGTCATCACCCCGATGGGCCAGGTGGACGCGTACGGCGCATTCGCCCGGGGCCTCGGCCGTGACACGCTGATCAAGATCATGATTGCAGCGTTCGTGCTGATCCTGATCGCGGTTACGATCGGCGCAATCTCTTCCTGAACACCGATCGGAAAGGCCTTGCCCATGGCCAAAATCGTGGTGTACTCGATGGCGTACCGGGGTGATGTGTTCCCGTACGTTCCGATTGCGTCCGGCCTCGCTCGAGCGGGCCACGACGTGGTCTTCGTCGTGCCGGAGGAGTACCACCCTCTCTTTGCAGCCGAGCCGTTCCGGTGTGCGTCATCGGGGACGGACTACGGCCCAAAGCTGCTCGACCAGCACGCACCGTACGTAGCTCGGTGGGGCAAACGCTTCGGTGGCGGCCTGATGTTGCACCTCTACTTCGGTGAACTCACCATCCCGTACCTACCGCAGCTACACGCGGCGCTGGAAGCAGAGGTGGCGGACGCCGATCTGCTGTTCTCGCATCCCGCGGCCGCAGTGAGCGGGTCGATGGCCGCCGAGCTCCATGACGTGCCGTTGGTTGTCGGGGACCTGTTCCCAATGATCATGTTGTCCGAGTACGACCCGATCAGCTCGCTGCCCTACCCGGGCCGCCGCGTCAACCGCATGCTGATTCGTGGAATGCGGTCTCGGCTGATGGACCCCATGTTCAGCGCCAAGGGTTTCCGGGCGTTCCGCCGGCAGCTTGGGCTGAGCAACGACGGCTGGAACGTGATGGACGCCCGGCTGTCCCCGTTGGCCAACCTGGCTCTGGTCCCGTCGGCCTACTACCCGCCCCGGCCCGATTGGCCCGACAACTACACGATGGTCGGGTTCACCCCCTGGGAAGGGCCCGATGGTGGACGGCTCGACAGCGAGGTGACCGAATTCCTCGACGCAGGTGACGCACCCGTCGTGGTGACCCTGGGCACCAGCGCCGCATCGGCGCAGCCACAGGTCTTCGACCAGGCCCTTGCCGCCCTGGATGCCCACCGGGAACGAGCCGTGGTCCTCGCATCCAACGACGACCTCGCAGCAGATCTTGCCCAACGCGTCGGCGCCCAACACCTCGTCCGCCCGTTCATCCCGCTCGCCCCGCTACTCCGCCGGTCCAAGGCCATCGTTCACTCCGGGGCTCACGGAACGAACAGCCTCGCGCTCCTCGCCGGTGTCCCGTCGGTGATCGCCCCCTGCCTCTTCGACCAGGTCGCACACGGCCGTCGCCAACAGGAGCTCGGCACAGGCGCCTGGGTTCGGAGGAAACGCGATCTACCCAAGGCCGTGGCTACGATCCTCAACCCCGCCAACGGCTACACCGAGCGAGCACAGGCGTTCTCCGAACAGATCTCCCAGGAGGACGGCACCGCCCGAACGATCACCGAGTTGGAACGCATCCTGGACTCGACGAGTTCCTGACAGGAACACCTCAAGAGACCACGAGGGACCTCAACCCGACCAAGCAGGTCGACGCCTCCTCACGCTGGAGGTCTCCTTGGTCTCATGGGGCCACAAGCCGTGCCGAGTTGCCGATCTGAGCATGCTTCGCCAGTCCCCTCGACGGTCGAGGCAACATCGGACATGACGGATCATGACCACCTCCGTGTGTCCAGGTTCAGCGTTGGGAAATGGCGATGCAACAGATGAGCATGCTCAAGTCGTTATGAGGGAGAACAGGTTGCCGGGATCGAGCCTTCCAGGAGGAAGCATGGCGGCCTATCGGGCTGCTGACACGCCGACCGGGCGGGGTGAGGTCAGGTGATGCGCCGTGAGGGTGCCTATCAGTCGTTGGTGTGGCGGTGGGGCCAACAGATCGACGCCGGCACGTTGGGCACCAAACGTCCCGGCCCTAAAGCGACAGGGAAGGACAAGGCGAAGATCCGGGTGCGGGAACTCGAAGCGCAGCTCGAACGGGCCAAAGACCGGATCCGCACCCTCGAGGAGCTGGTGATGACCCAGGGAACATGCTTGGCGCTGCACGTCGACGTGAGTGTCCACGGCGGCGCCACCTCCCCGAAGATCTAACGGGGCTCCCCGTTAGCTGTAGACCAGGGTGGCCACCCCGGAGGCACCTCGAAGTTCGTAGTGCTGGAGAGGGCCCGGCACCAAGGCGGCCCCGCCAATGCTCGTGCGCGTCGTCAGCAGCACCGCGTAACCGTTGAAGCTCACCGCCTCACCCTCAAGGTTCACCTGAGGAAGCACGACCTGCACCGTCTCCACCGAAAGGTCGGGTATGGCGACAAGTTCCGCATCAAGATGCCACCCGCCGGGGCCCTGCCTGATGGACACCATCCGTCCTTCGACACCGTCCACCGTGACCGACCCCAACGGTTGTCCGTCTATCGAGTTGGTGTCCAACATGCCTGAGAGTCCTTCACCGCTGAACTCAAAGTGGTTGGCCTGCTCAAATCGCTGCAGCTTTGTCATCGTGCCCCCCGAAATTCTGTCAACTCGAAGGGTAGATGGGAATCAGCGGATCCGAAAGGTGTTTTGTTGGTCGCTACTCCTGGACGAGCTCGATGAGGGTGCCGAAGCTGCCCTTGGGGTGCACGAAGGCCACCGTGGTGCCACGGGACCCTGGGCGGGGCTCCTTGTCGATCGCCGTGGCGCCGGCGGCAACCATCGAGGCCAAGGCCTCAGCGCAGTTGTCCACGCGGTAGCCGATGTGGTGCAGACCCTCGCCGCGCTTCTCGATCGACTTGGCGATCGGCGAATCGGGGCGGGTTGCGGCGGTCAACTGGATGTAGCTCTCGGCCACCTTCACCAGCGCCTCCTCGACCCCGTCGGACTCGACGATCTCCCGGTGTGCCACCTCGGCACCAAAGGCTTCGGCGTAGTAGGCGATCGCCGCGTCCAGGTCGCGAACAGCGATGGCGACGTGATCGATTTCGGTCAGCAACATGTGGGGGTCCTCTCGGTCGTGACGGGTGGCGGTGGCGGACGGGCCGCTCAGGCCTTTGAAGCGGCCATCCGTCGAAACAGGTTGATGCGGTCTTCGCCGACCGACTCGCGCTTCGCCCGGTCGGTGATGCCCAGGCCCTCCTCGGGCGCCAGGCACAACACACCCAGCTTGCCCTCGGCCTCGTTGCGGTGAACCTTCAGGGCGGCGTCGCCAACGTGATCCAACGCGAACACGTCCGACATCACCGGCACGATGGCACCGGTTCCAAGCAGCCGGTTCATCTCCCAGGCCTCCTGGTAGTTGGCGAAGTGCGACGAGATGATGCTCTTCAGCTTCATCCACAGGTGGCGGTTGTCGTACTCGATCATGTAGCCGCTGGTGGCGGCACAGGTGACGATCTTGCCGCCGCGCTTGGTGATGAACACCGACGCACCCATGGTGGAACGGCCCGGATGTTCGAAGACGATGTCCGGATCGTCGCCCAGCATGCCGCGCACCTGTTTGCCCAGGCGGCGCCACTCACGCTCGTCCTGGGTGTGCTCGTCGGACCAGAACCGGTAACCCTCGGCCTTGCGGTCGACGACGAACTCGCAACCCATTGCGTTGAGGAGCTCGGCCCGCTCAGGCGACGAAACCACACCCACCGGAGTGCCACCACCGTTGAGCACCAACTGGGTGGCGTAGGCGCCGATGCCGCCGGTGGCGCCCCAAATGAACACGTTGTCACCCTGCTTCATGCGAGCGGCGTTGTCACCCACCAGCATTCGGTAGGACGTGGACGCACACAGTGCATTGACCGCCGACTCCTCCCAACTGAGGTGGGTGGGCTTGGGCATCAGCTGATTGGCCTTCACGATCGACAGGTCGGCCAGACCACCGAAGTTGGTTTCAAAGCCCCAGATTCGCTGGTTGGCCGCCTGCATCGAATCGTTGTGTGCCGAATGGTCTTGATCATCCACGTGGTTGCAGTGCACCGTCACCCGGTCGCCGGGCTTCCAGTTGCGCACGGCCGACCCCACCTTCACCACCACGCCGGAGGCATCCGAGCCGACCACGTGGTAATCGAGGGCGTGACGCTTGCCCCACACCGACTCCTTGCCCAAACGGTCGAGGAACGCAAAGGTCGGGAGCGGCTCAAAGATCGACGTCCACACCGTGTTGAAGTTGATCGAGCTGGCCATGACCGCCAGGTACACCTCGTCGGGGGCCAGCTCGGGTGTGGCCACCTCGTCGACGTGCAGGGTTTCGCGGGGGTCCTTATCGGCCGACTCGTAACCGTCCCACATCGCCTGCTCCTCGCGCAGCACGTGTGCCGCCCGGTAGCTCTCGGGAATGGCCAGGTTGGCGATGTCCTCGCCGGAGGCGTCGGACTGGATGGCGTCGAGAATCTCCTGCATTCGTGCAAGGTTACTGGTCGGTAGCTTCGACCATCGAACTCCGACCTCACCTCGCGGGCACAAAAGTCGCGTTGAAGTCGTCGTGGTTCACCACAACGCACGTGATCGACACGGGGGGTAGGTTGGGCACAAGGGGGAAGCCATGAACGTCAACGACGTACTCAAGGGCAAAACAGCAGTTGCGGGAAACTCGGGCCCGGTCGCCACGGTCAAGCCGGACGACACCGTGGCCGACGCGGTAGCGGCGCTGCGTGAGCACAACATCGGCGCGCTGGTGGTCACCTCCGACGGGTCGAGCATCGTTGGCGTCATCTCCGAACGCGATGTGGTCCGGCGCCTGGCCGAGGAGTCAACCAATGTGCTGGCTCGCACCGTCTCCGAGGTGATGAGCACCGAGCTACGCACCTGCGCGATGACCGACGAGCTGGCGGATCTGGCACGTCAGATGACCGATAGCCGCATTCGCCATCTCATCGTCACCACCGACGACGAGATGGTGGGCATCATCTCCATTGGCGATGTGGTGAAGTCGCGGCTCGACCAGCTCGAGTATGAGAAGGCCCGCTTGGCCGAAGAGAACGAGCAGATCACCGAGTACATCCAGACCGGACGCTGACCATCTAGCTTCGCAATCATGCTTGCTGTTGCCGCCGTCTCGCAGTCATCTCACGACCCACTGAGTGGACTGGAGGTGGGCGAACGACCCGAACCGGAGGTGCCCGAGGGTTGGACCACGGTGGAGCTTCGGGCGGCCACGCTGAACCATCACGACCTGTGGTCGCTTCAGGGGGTCGGGCTTCCTGCCGACCGGCTGCCAATGATCCTGGGCTGCGATGGTGCCGGGCTGGACGCCGAAGGCAATGAGGTGGTGGTGCACGCGCTGGTGGGCGACCACAACTGGCGCGGCGACGAAACCTTCGACCCCAAGCGCTCGATCCTGTCGGAACGCCACCCTGGCACCTTCGCCCAGCGGGTGGCCGTACCCAAGCGCAACCTGGTGCCCAAGCCGGCGTCACTCAGCTTCGAGGAGGCTGCGTGCCTCCCAACGGCCTGGCTCACCGCGTACCGCATGCTGACCACGCGGAGCGGCATTGCCCCCGGATCTGCGCTTCCCCCTGGAAGCACGGTGCTGGTGCAGGGCGCCGGTGGAGGCGTGGCCACTGCGCTCGTCGCGCTCGGCTCGGCGATGGGCCTGCGCATGTGGGTCACCTCGCGCGACGAGGCCAAGGGTGCCTCCGCCGTCGACCAACTGGGCGCCGATGCCCACTTCCCCTCGGGTGCGCGCCTGCCCCACAAGGTGGATGCCGTCATGGAGACCGTGGGTGCAGCCACGTGGGGGCATTCGATTCGTTCACTGCGGCCGGGTGGCACCGTCGTGGTCTGCGGGGCCACCAGCGGCGATCCCTCCCCTGCCGAGATGACCCGCATCTTCTTCCTCCAACTGTCGGTGATCGGCTCCACCATGGGCACCCGCGACGAGCTGGAACGACTGCTATCGTTCCTCGACGTCACCGGGGTTCGTCCAATCGTCGATGCCTCCTACCCCTTGGCCGACGCCGCCGGCGCGTTCGCCAAACTGCACGAGGGCGACGTGTTCGGCAAGCTCGCCCTCACCATGGGCTGAAGTGGCCGGGGTGACCCGCCGAGTTACCGGCGGGTAACGTGGCAGGTCCGACAGGACGTCTCGCGCACACAGCGCCCCAAAACGCACTCTGGGAGTTTCCATGGCAGGTTCAGTCATCCTCGGCGGAGCACGCACTCCGTTCGGCAAGTTCTCCGGCTCGCTCGCCGGGTTCTCCGGCGCAGAGCTGGGGGGCAAGGCCATCGCTGGCGCCCTCGAGCGCACCGGCATCTCAGCCGATCAGGTCGACTACGTACTGATGGGCCAGGTGCTCCAGGCAGGCGCAGGCCAGATCACGGCCCGCCAGGCAGCAGTCGCCGCCGGCATCGGCCTCGATGTGCCCGCGACCACCATCAACAAGGTGTGTCTCTCCGGCATCAACACGATCATGCTGGCCGACCTCCTCATCCAGGCGGGAGAGGCAGAGATTGTCGTCGCCGGGGGCATGGAGTCGATGACCAATGCTCCGTACCTGCTGCGCGAGGCCCGCTCGGGCATGCGAATGGGTGACAAGACCGTCGTCGACTCGATGATGCACGACTCCCTCTTCTGCGCCATCGATGAGCTGGCCATGGGCGCATCCACCGAAAAGTACGCCGCCGCAGCCGGCCTGAACCGCGACGTCCAGGACAATCTGTCGGCCCAGAGCCACGAACGCGCCGCCGCCGCCCAAAAGGACGGCAAGTTCGACAACGAGATCATCCCGGTGGCGATTCCTCAGCGTAAGGGCGACCCGATCTTGTTGGAGGCCGACGAGGGCGTGCGTCCTGGCACCACCGCCGAGTCGCTGGGCAAGCTGCGCCCGGCATTCGCCAAGGACGGCAACATCACGGCGGGCAACGCCTCACAGATCTCCGACGGCGGCGCCGCCGTCATCGTGTGCTCGGCTGCCAAGGCCAAGGAGTTGGGCCTCACCCCGTTGGGCGAGATCGTGTCGATCGGCCAGGTTGCAGGCCCCGATGCCTCGCTGATCTCCCAGCCCGCCCAGGCGATCAAGGCCGCACTGGCCAAGGCCAACCTGGCGGTTGAGGACGTCGATCTGTTCGAGCTCAACGAGGCCTTCGCCGCCGTCGGTTGTCAGTCGATGAACGACCTGGGTATCTCCGACGACATCGTCAACGTCAACGGCGGGGCGATCGCCATTGGCCACCCGGTGGGCGTGTCCGGCACCCGAATCGTTTTGACGCTGCTCAACGAGTTGCAGCGGCGTGGCGGTGGCACTGGTGCCGCTGCGCTGTGCGGCGGTGGCGGCCAGGGCGACGCCATGATCGTCCGCACCGTCTGAGCCGACCGAGTTCTCCAACCCTGGGGTAGACGAGGCGTCGCCGGCGACGATCACACGTGCGCGCTCGCAGACGGCACCGTCTCATGCTGGGGCCTCAATAGCGCCGGGCAGTTGGGCGACACCACCAACAACGGCATCAACACGGCCAATCCCACTCCAACACCGGTCGCCTGGCTCGACCAAATTCGGCGCCCCCCGGTTGATCAGGCGGTGCCGCCAACGGAGGGCGGAGCTTCGGTTGCGGTCGGCTCTGGTGATGGCGGAACGGCCGGTGATCCGCCGACGTGGGTGCGGCCCTCCAGGGCACGCCCCAAAGTGAGCTCGTCGGCATACTCCAGGTCGCCGCCCACCGGCAGGCCGCTGGCGATGCGGCTGACCTCCAGGCCGGGTAGGTCCAGCAACCGGCTGAGATACAGCGCCGTGGCCTCACCCTCAAGGTTTGGGTTGGTGCACAGAATCACCTCGGTGATGTCCTCCTCGCCGATACGAGCGACCAACTCACGGATGTGTAGCCGGTCCGGCCCGATGCCGCGGAGATGGTCGATGGCGCCGCCGAGCACGTGATAGCGACCCGAGTAGGTGCCGGTGCGCTCCACCGCCACCACGTCCTTGGGCTCCTCCACCACACACAGCACGTGTGCGTCGCGGCGGTCGTCGTCGCACACGCCGCACAACTCCGCCTCGGACACATTGAAGCAGCGCTCACAAAACCGCACCTTGTCCTTCACCTCGATGATCGCCCGAGTGAGACGCATGGCCTCCTCCCGATCGGCATCCAGCAGATAGAAGGCAATGCGCTGGGCCGACTTGGGGCCGACCCCCGGCAGACGCCCCAACGAGTCGATCAGTTCCTGAATCGGTGCGGCATAGGTGGGCACCGGCCTTAGGCCTCGCCGTCGACCGCACCAGGAAACGCGTCGCTTTCAGGTCCGCCGCCGAGACCCAACGCCGACGGGTCGAGCCCCATCGACGACAGGTCCAGTCCAGCCATCGGGTCAGCCGCCTGGTGGGAGCGTCCCACCTCTGCCACTGCGTCGCGCCATGCGGCAAGGATGAGATCCTCCAGCATTTCGGTCTCGGCCGGATCGACCACCTCGGGGTTGAGCCTCACGCTGACCGGCAAGAAGTCGCCGGTGATCGTTACGAGCACCTTGCCGCCCCCGGCGCTGCCCTCCACCTCGGTGGCGGCCAGCGCGTTCTGGGCTTCGGCCATCTGCTGTTGCATCTCCTGGGCCGTCTCCATCAGCGAACCCAGGTCCAGACCGCCCAGCAACGCCGCCATCGGGTCGGCATCGACGTCCGCCAGATCAGCATCGGCACCTGCCGGATTGGCGCTGTGATGGTCGTTGCCGGGTATCTCGGGTGTGGTCACGTCAGCTCCGGGGCGGGTTGGCCCAAGTTGGTGGATGGCGATGCAGGGCGGGGTTCACGTTACGTCGGCCGCCTCGGCGGGCCACGCAGGAGTCACTTGTCGTCGGGTGCGATCAACTCGGCGCCCGGAAACGCCTCCAGAAGCCGATTGGCGGCGCTCAGCGGTGGGTCGGCGTCCTCCAGGTCGGCCACCACCAGCCCGTCGTACTCGGAGTTGTCGGCCCATTCGGCCTCATCGGCATCGTCGCCGCCGCGAGGTGCCGGACCGCCATCGTGGGCGCTGCGCCCGTGTCGGCCAGAAGCATCACGCTCGGCGCCCGGGCTACCGGCGCTTCCCGTTCCGGCCACCAGCTTGAACGACACCCGGCGACCCGCCGCCCCAGCGAGCACCTCGCCAAACTCACCCTGACGAGACTGGGCCCGCTCCATGATGGCTGGATTGTCCAGCCTGAACTCCAGCGTGTCGCCCGTGTCGTCAAAGTGACCGACGAACAATGCCCGCGTGATGGGCTTCAGCTTTGACAACACTTCGTCGAGCAGGCCGTTCAGACGGTCGGCCTCGCCCAATGCAGCTGCCCCGGGTGCGTCAGGCAGGCTGTCGGGCTGGGCCTGGCCGGAGGGCGTGGTCGGCGGTGCCGGGGCCGTCGGCGCTGCTGGGGCGGTCGGCGCAAGCGGCACTATGGGGGCGGTCGGCGCGGTCGGCGCTATGGGGGCGGTCGGCGCAGCTGTCGCTATGGGGGCGGTTGGGGCGGTCGGCGCCGCTTCGCCGTCACTGCGATCAACCAGCGGGCGTGCGGGGTCGAGGCCCTGATCGGCTGATCTGGCGCCTTGAGGCGGGTTGGGCCGACGACGCCGGGGGGGCGGAGGCGGCTCGGCCGCGGGGTCGACGGTGATCGGTTCTGCCCTTGGAGCCTCCTTGCCGGTCTTGGCCCGCAGCATCTCCCTGGCCTCCTCCACCTTGGCTTTGTGGCTGTCCGGAGCGGCGCCTCCGCTAGGACTTCGGGGCGGCCGCGCTGCGGCGGGGGTATCCACGTCCGGCCGCCCTTGAGCGGCTTCTGGCGCCACAGCCCCAGAATCGGCTGCACTTTCACCGGCGGGACCTGCAGGTGCTGCACGAGTCGCAGGTGCTGCGGGAGGCACCGGCGCCGAGGAAGTAGGCGGCGAGGCTAAGGGAGGTGCCCCTGACCCGGGGGCAGCGATCACCGGGGCCGCACCCCCTGCCAGCGCCCGCTCCAGCGCCTCCACCCGCTCGGCCAGTGCATCCATCGACAGGTTCGCGCTCGGCGCCGTCAGCCGCACCAGCGCCACTTCAAGGGGCACCCGCGGATCGGACGCCTGGCGCATGTCGACCAGGGCCGACCCAAGTTGTTCCAGCGCCCGGGTGAGGCGGGCCGGTCCGAAACGTCGAGCCTGGTCGGTGAGTTCCTCTCGGTCCCCCTCGGCCACGTTGGCCCCATCGACACCCATGGTGAGGAGAAAGAGGTCGCGGAGATCGGCCACCAGTGCCTCGGCGAGCACCCTGGGGTCGCTGCCCTGGCCGAGCGCGTCGGCGACCGACGCCAAAACAGCACCGGTGTCGCGTTCCACCAACGCCGCCACCAGCCCGGCCGATGGCTCCTCGCGCGGCACCACGCCGCCTCCGGCCACTACCTGGTCGAGGGCGGAGAGGGTGTCACGGGCCGAGCCGCGACCTTGGCGAACCACGTAGGCGATGGCGTCGTCCTCGACGGTGAGGTCAGCCTCGTCGATCACCCAGCGGACGTAGTCCTCCAACTCGCCCGGCGACAGCAGTTCAAAGTTGAAGTGCTGGGTGCGGCTCTTGATCGTGGGCAGAACCTTCTGCGGGTCGGTGGTGGCCAGCACGAAGATGACGTGCGGCGGCGGCTCCTCCAGCGTCTTCAGCAATGCGTTCGAGGCCGCACCCGACAGCATGTGCACCTCATCGAGGATGTACACCTTGTTGCGGCCCGCCGTGCCCAGGGCCGCTCGGCTGACCAGGTCACGCATGGCGTCCACACCGTTGTTGGACGCCGCGTCCAACTCGTGCAGGTCCATCGACGTGCCGGCCTCCATGGCCCGGCAACTGTCGCACTCGCCGCACGGCTCACCGTCGACAAGGTTGGTGCAGTTCAGCGCCCGGCCCAGGATGCGGGCGGTCGAGGTTTTGCCGCAACCTCGCGGGCCGCTGAACATGTAGGCGTGCCCCACCGTGTCGCTGCGCACAGCATTGCGAAGGGCCACCGTGATGTGATCCTGGCCCCGCACCTCGGCGAACGTGCTGGGACGGAAGCGGCGGTACAGGGACTGGTAGGTCACGCCGCGAGGATACAAGGGGCGCCGAGGTGGGCCGTCCGATCAGCACGGCGGTCGGCCGCTACGGCGTACCCCGCCGTGCGGGTCCCGACGAGGGACGACCAGGCGGTCTGCGGCACTCCGAACGCTCCGCTGAGGGCTGCTGCCTTCCGGCCCTGACCCGGTTCACGGGGTTCGGTCGCACAGGACCCGGTCGTCCCACGTCGGGACCCGCCTCGTCCCCAACGGGTGGGGGCTTGGCGTGGTGCACACGATATCGTGTTGAAGCGCAGAACATGCCAACGGCTCCGGTCGTGGTCGGTTCAGCCAACCAGGAGAGGTGCGAGAGCGGCCGAATCGGCACGCTTGGAAAGCGTGTGAGGGGCAACCCTCCGTGGGTTCAAATCCCACCCTCTCCGCTCAAGTGAGTTGCAAGACATTCACGAGAGTTCAGCGAAGCCCCCGGACCACGTTCGGGGGCTTCCTCATACCTGGTTGGATTCGACGTAGGTGCGAAACCTGCGAAGCATCGCCCGGTTGACCGGTCCCATCGCCGGGCCGGTCACTGGAGCAAACCGCGCCGACACCCCGGCGAGGGTCATGGCCATGGTCCACTCCACCAACGACCGCCCATCGCGCAGGTCGGTCACCACGTAGTCCTCGGCGAAGGCGGTGGGGCCGCCCTTGATCGTCTGGTTGAACCGAAAAGCCATGCGGCGGAACGGCTCCCAGGCGATGAACTCCTCGTGGCCCACCATTCCGGCGCGCATCCACACCGTTCGGGTGGAGCCGACCTCCAAGGGGAAGGGTGAGGTCCAGTCCACCGACGTGATGGGATACGCCCAGCGACTCCACGAGTCGGCATCCAGAAAGACGTCGAAGATGCGCTCCGGCGTGGCGGCCACCACCTGGGTCGCCTGTACAACGACCGGAGCGGTCTCGAAGTAGTCCAACCCCACCCGTTCGCACTCGATGAGTTCCTTGGTCGGCAACGGTCACCTCGTAGGTCGACGAACCAGACATCGTAACGTTCACCCAACTCCACACAAGCGCCCGTTCCCGGCGTTCGCGTCCTCCATGGCCCAGTACGCGCGCTCCCCGACATGCCTGCGGGGGTCACCCTCCCATCAGATCCATCAGGGTGACCATCATCAGTGACTCCTGACACCGTAACAAAGGTTGCAATTCTGTAACCAGAACGTAAAGTAGCGACTCTTCAAACAACCCACACGGCCGCAGCATGCCGCCCCCAACCTCAGCACTGTCGCTGGCCGGGGGTATCGGCGCCGCAGCGGACCGTCCGCCATCAGCCGATGGCACCAACCCCCTGGAGGCAACTCCCATGACCACCCCCCTCAACATTCGCCGCGCCTTTGCCGCAGGAGCCGTCCTCCTGCTGGCCGCAACCGGCTGTGTCTCAGCGCCCCGCGGGCGCACCACGTCCCGCTACCAGGCAGGCGCCGCGTCGTACTACACACAGGCTGGCGGACCGGTGTCCTTCCCCCGGGTACGCACTTCCAATGGCTGTGCCCACCGGACCGCCGCACCCGGCACCCTCCTGCACCTACGTCGGGGCGACCGCACCGCCACCTGCGTGGTCAACGACCGCGGCCCGTTTGTTGGTGGACGCATCGTCGATCTGCAGCCACAGCAGTTCCGTCAGCTCGGGCCCATCTCCGCTGGGGTGCTCCGTGGCATCGAAGTTCGCTACTGAGCAACACCGCAGCCGCCCGTTCGTCGGGCAGCACCGGTAAACACCAAGGCGCCCCGGGGCAACCGCTCCGGGGCGCCGTTGTGTCCAGGCAGCTCCTCGGGCCCAGACCGTTTGGCGCCCCGCACGGGACCGCGTAGGGTTGTCCGCTCAACACATGCGCTCGTAGCTCAATTGGATAGAGCACCTGACTACGGATCAGGAGGTTGGGGGTTCGAGTCCCTCCGAGCGCACTGAAGATCTGCGACGTCAGGCGGCCTCGGTCGCCGTCGTCAAACCTGTGTCAAACAGCAGGGCAAGGTGAACCTACCGACGCCGAGTGATCCTTGTACCGGAGCGACCACACCAGTTGGGCTCAGCCTTTGCGATGGCCAGTGCCGCTATAGAAACATCGTCCCTTCACTGGCCCGCACGCAGAAAGTGGCTCGGCGGTTCCAATGTGGCGGTGCTACGGGCGGCGCGAACCCGATGAGATCACCCACATAACGCCGGTTTTGCGGCGCGGCATCTGTCGACTCCATCCGCGAATATCGATTGCGATTTCAGCGCTCTGAATGGATCCGATGGTCGTGATCATCGTCAGCGTGAGTGATTGAGTCCCGCCGGATGGTGTAGTTCGGTTGTGCGGTCCCCAGGGATTTCAGGTTCGGGGTGCTGCTGGGAGTGAGGCTATCGATCCTCCTGGTCGGTGGTGATGGTGGCGAGGGATCCGGCGGCGATGTAGCGCCGTCCGGAGGACATCTTTTCGTCGTTGACCTCGACGAGGAGCGCGCCGACGAGGCGGATGACCGACTCGGTGTTGGGGAGGATCTGGACGACGTCGGTGCGTCGTTTCGGTTCCCGGTTCAGTCGCTCGATCGGTTGTTCGACCACGGTCCGGCGTTGGGTTCGGTCGACTTCGGGGTCGGGTTGAGCGAAGATCGTGCGGATCAACGCGGCGATCATCAGGCGATGCTGGTGTTTGCCGACAGCGAGCAGGTTCCGCATGGCATGAACGCGGCATCGCTACCAGCCGGAGCTTTGGAACACCCTGCAGATCGCGGCTTTGAGGCCGGCGTGGGCGTCGGAGATCACCAGGCGGACCCCGTGCGGCCTCTCACGGTCCGCATTTCAAGCAGATTCCGCGGTGACGCTTGGTCGACCTTCTGACTACGGATCCGAAGGTTGGGGATCGCCGCTCGGCGATGTCTAGCTCTGCATGAATTGTCGGGGTGCCGACCCAAGCTCGGATCGAAACGCTGCGACGAAGGAACTGGGGGAGGAATAGCCGACGGTGACGGCGACTCGCGTCACGCTGTCGCCTTGGGAGAGCAGAGACACGGCAGCGAGCACGCGGGCCCGTCGACGCCACTGGCCAAGGCTCATGCGTGTCTCTGACTTGAAGCGCCTCTCGATCGTTCTCCGACTGGCACCGACAGCTCGTCCCAGATCGTCCAGAACCACCGCCGGGTCCGCCATGATCGATGATGCGACGACACGGGCTACCGGGTCGACTGGGAGCGGCAGGTGCAGTGGCGCGTTAACGGTGCTCGCCAGCCGATCAGCCAGCAGGGTGATCGTCGCGTGGTCCGCTGGGACTTCAAGGTTCATGGGGGCCGTCGAAATGGCATGACCAAGCAGTTCGCGTGTCAGCGTGGTCAGGTTGACGACCCGAACATCATCGCCAAGAGCATCGAGTCGTTCGTCGACGTAGAGGCACCTGATTGTAGTTCGACGTGCTGTCTCGATCCGCACATGGGTCCCATCGGGGACACACAGGGCCGTGTGGGTCGGGATGGTCCAGGCTTGGGCCTCGGTGATGGCGGTGAAGAGCCCGAGGTGGGCAAAGACGAGATAGTCCCAACCGGGTTGCGTTGGAAGCGCGACGCGTCCGGGGGGATGGGTGATCGAGTAGCTGCGCACCCGAGGTGGTACGTGGCGAGAATCCGACATCATTGGTCGAAGTGTAGGAAGTCGCCAACCGGGTCGTTGCGCGACGATGGCGCGCATGAACCCGAAACTGACCCACTTCGCGATCAACGCCGATGATGTCGATGCCACCCAGGCGTTCTACAGAGCGGTCTTCGGCTGGCAGTTCCAGGACTATGGGCCCCCAGGATTCGTGCAGATCCTGGATGCTTCCGGCTCGGCCCCAATTGGGGCGATTCAGCAGCGCCGTCAGCTTCTCGACGATGAACCGACCCGCGGGTTTGAGTGCACCTTCGGCGTCGACGACGTGGAGGCGGTCCGCGAACGGGTGCTGGCGGCCGGAGGCAGAATCTTGATGGAGAAGTTCACGATCTCGAAGGTGGGAACCCTTATCGCGTTCGAGGACCCGGGCGGCAACCCCGCCCTTGCCATGGAGTATGACGACGATGCCGAGTAGTTCTCCGTCCGGCCCTGACCTGAACTAGGTCTGCCGATCGTGAAATCTGGCAAACTGCCGTCGACGAGCCGAACGTCAGTTGTCCTCGGCGAGCAGGAGCATCAGCGACTCCACCTCTTCTCGACAAACCTGGCAGCCGGTCAGGTGCGCCGTCATCGCCAGCAACCACTCGAAGTCGGTTGTTGGCGAGCAGTCGACGTACTCATCGAGGTGCTCGAAGCACTCATCGCACGACATCCACGGTCGGGCGTCCACCACGAACTGCCGCGCCTGCGCATCGCTGAGTTGCGGTGACGGATTGAGGGTCATGAGGTCACCTGCTCTGCGATCGGCCCGCCGAAGTAGCCTGCTGCGGTGAGGTGGGCCCGAAGACGGGCCCGGGCTTCGAAGACGGTTTTGTAGAGAGCATTTCGGTTGGTGCCCATCCGTTCGGCAAGGACGTCGATAGGGACCCCCTCGACCAGCAGGGCGACGGCCACTTTGCGTTGGTGCGGGGTGAGAACCGTCTCGATGGCGGTCTCCACGGCTCGGGCGAACTCGAGGTGCTCGACGTGTTGTTCGGGGGAGGTGAATGCACCGGCAAACTCGGGCAGGTTGTCGAGGTTGACCTCACGATGGCGCCACATGTTGCGACGCACTTCGTTGGAGGCATACAGGATGCCGAACTTGTAGGCCCACGTCGTGAACCGGCTCCGCCCCTCGAACGAGGCGAGCTTGCCGAGGGCCGCGACGGTCGCCTCGTCCGCCGCCTGCTTGACGATCTCGTCCACCCGGACGCCTCCGATGACCGGAAGGTCCGGCGACATGTAGGCCACCTGGTGATGGGCCGCCTTGGTCATCAATGCGTGCAGCCGCCGCACCGCCGCGTCGTAGGCAGGTCCTCCGGCGAGGAACAACTCGGGCCACACCTGATTGGAACCGTCGGGCACCGACACGGTTGGTGCAGGCGAGTCGAGGAGTTGGCTGGCAATGCGTTCAGGCACAGGCACTCGGTCCTTGCTCCAAGTTGGGTCCGTCCCACCAGTATCACTGAACGACCATCGACTCGCAATGGCGAATGGGTGGCTGCGGGGGTGTGGTGCGGCTCCGCAGAAAGTTGGCGCAGCGCGGTAAGAACCTGCCGGGGCGGCACACCTACTTGTTGTGACCAACCGAACCCACCCGATGTTCGAACCGCACATTGTCAGTGGGCAGCGACTGGCCTGCGACCGGAACTCGTTCCGGCGCCCAACGAGAAAAAAGGACCTCCACTCATGAACATCCATCGCTCCAACCGCCAGGACGACTCACGCCGCCAAATACCACGTCGTCTCAGCGCGGTCGGCGTTGCCGTCGTGTTTTCAGCGAGCCTGCTCGCCGGTTGCCACTCCGGCCACAACAGCGCCCCGCCGCCCACGGATGCTCCTCCCACCACGACGGTCCCCGTTGACACCACGATGCCTCCGATGACGCCCGGTACTCGCAATGCTTCGGAGAACGCCCTGTACCAAGGCATGCAGACCCTGTGGATGCAGCACATGGAGTGGACGTACGCCGCCGTCGCCGCCTTTGCGGTGGACTCGCCCGGATTTCCAGCCACCGCCGACCGGCTGCTGCAGAACCAGGTGGACATCGGCAACGCGGTCCGGTCCTTCTACGGCGATGCCGGCGCCGACCAGCTGACGACGCTGCTTCAGGAGCACATCACGGGTGCCGTGGCCGTGTTGACCGCTGCCAAGGCCGGTGACTCGGCAGGGCTCGATCAGGCCGTGGCCGCCGAATATGCCAACGCCAAGGCGATCGGCGACTTCCTGGCCGATGCCAACCCGACGAACTGGCCGAAGGCGGACATGGAGGCGATGATGGCAACCCACATCGACCAGACCCTGGTCTATGCCACCGACATGCTCCAGGGCGACTACAGCCAGGCCATCGCCAACTACGGCCTGGCTGAGGCGCACATGGTTGAGATGGCCGACATGCTGAGCGCCGGGGTGATCGCCCAGTTCCCTGACAGGTTCATGGCGTAGCAACCGTCCATCCCCGCGACCGGGGTATCGACCTGCACCCACCGGGTAGGCGCCGGCTGCACAGCAGCCGGCGCTGCGCCCGTTCCGGGGCAGTCGGCACAGACGTCAGCTGGAGCGACGAGACCTTCGCGTGGCGCCGACCATCGCCAGCCCGCCGATGAACAACACCAGGCCGGCAAACAGCAGGGTCCCGTTGTCCGACCCGGTCGTCGCCAAGGCAAGCGGACGTGTCTGGGACGGGGCGGCTGGGGCCGGCGCTGGGGTTAGAGGCCGAAGCGTTACCTGCCTCGCCGCTGGGGGCGTAGCTGCCGGCGGCACCAACACCGGTGTGGAACCGCGGGGTGACGCCACCATCGGATCTGCGGCCGACGCCACCGACGAAGCGGCCGTGGTTCTGGGCGTCGCTGCACCACGGACAGCGGCCGGGGCCGTGGTGGGCGGGGTCGTGGCTACCGGAGTTGTCGTGAGCGGGGTTTTCGTGGCTGGGTTGGTGGTCGACGTCGTGGTCGGAGCCGGAGTCGTCGTGGACGGGATCACGGTTGACGTCGTGGTGGTTGGCTCGACTTTTGCCGTGTTGGTGACGACCAGGGTGTGGTCCTGGCCGTTGGGGAAGGGAACCGCATCGAACGCAGAGTCGATGGGCGACCCGTTGAGCGTCTCGCTGACCGTCCAGCCTGCGCCGGGGTCGATCTCGTGAGCGTTACAGACCTGGTACTCGACGGGAAGGTCCACCGACTTCGATTCGCCATCGTGAAGGCTGAACGTGTCGACCACGGTGTCCGGACCGATGAGGTCGTTCGGGTGACAGACCACCTCGAAGTTGAAGGCCGGGTTGCCAGTACCGCCCACCACGACTTTGGACACGGTGACCTGATTCGGCGGTGAACAGTCCACCACGGCGTCGATACCGTCGAGCAACACGCCGTCGGCGAAGGCCTCGGCTTTGAGCTGAACATCCTCGAAGACCGGCTTGGATTCGATGGCCGGGTCAGCCATGTTCTTGACGCCGGTCTTCATGATGTCGGGTCCGTAGGAGTCCACGAAGGTGAAGTCGACGGGAACCTGACTGTCGTTCTGGTAGGTGTACTCGAGTCGTGGGACCTCCCCAGGAAACGACGGGCAGATCACCGCCACGGTGGCCTCCGGGTTCGACTGACAGTCGACCGCTGGAACCTTCAACGAGAAATCCACACCGGGACCATCGATGGATGTGATCGTGATCGTCCCTTCATGACCCTCCGGGAACGCATGGCTCAATTCCCCCGGGTTGTCAGCGACATCGAAGGAGTACGACCCGCCGTCTTGAATGTTGCCATCCAGCGTGTCGTTCCAATCGGCAAAGAAAGTTGCGGTACCCGCACCCTCGTTGGTCATCAAGATGCTGACAAGCAGACCGCCTTCGACGCACTGCTGATTGGACGTGACCTTTGGGATCGGATCGAACTCGACAGCGCCGGCGCTCAGCGAGAACGCGAACAGTGCTCCGACGAACAGGGCGATCACCCCCAGCGATCCAAGCACTCTGCGGGAGGGGCGGATGGGCACGTTCTTCGGACTGACGCCATGAGGTTCCACGACGACACTGTCCGCCATCGTCGGTCCGATGTGATGAGTAGACACTGCTCATTGTCCCGCGCCGGGTGCACCCTCAGGTGCTGCCGAGTACCGATGCCAGCTGATCTCGCCCGGTCACCCCAAGCTTCGCGTACACCCGTTGCAGATGGTTGTCCACGGTGCGGACCGATAGATAGAGACGCCCGGCAATTTCCCGGCTGGACGCCCCCTGACCAGCCAGCGCTGCGATCTCGCGTTCACGTTTACTCAGGGGAACGACGGCCTCGATGGTGGCCAGCCCGGGGGTGACCGCACCGGGGCATCGGGCCGCGATTGCCTGGGAACGGCCGGCCTCCCGGGCCCCCGACCGTTGATCGCCACCACGCCGGAATGCATCGGCAGCGGACCCGGCGGCTTCGGCCGCAGCCAGATCCAAGCCGAGACCCTCCAGCTGTTTCGAGGCCTCGACCAACGCCGACGGGTCGCCGGACTCGAGCGCGGCGACGTGGAGAGCCCGAACGGAGATGAGCAGGCTGTCCGAGGCTGCTTCCAGGTTGCGGAGATGCGCGCTGATGCCGGTGGCGCCGAGACGTGCAGCGTCATGCCACAACCACGCGGCCGACGCTCGGTTGGATGCAGCGGCAGCTCGCTCGGCCTCGTCCAGCAGGATTGCCCGGGCCTGGGCGGGCCCTCCCCCGGCCGAGACGGCCCACGCGCGACCGATCGCCTGATCGGCAGCGAGAAACCCGAACGGCGGGAGCGAGTCCAACTCCTCGACCGCCGTGGCGGCGGCTACGTCGTGGCCGAGGGTCGCTTCGGCGACGGCCTCCCCGGCAACAGCCAGACGTAACGGTCCCCGGAATCGATGCAGGCGAGCAGTGGATGCACCCTCGCGGTACCAGGACCGACTGTCGGCGATGCGCCCCCGCAGTAGCTCGATCTTGCCCAACATGATGGCGAACCAGATCTGGGCCACAGGGATACGGTCGGCGACGGCGACGTCGTAACCGGCCCGCGACAGCTCCTCGGCCTCGCCGAGCCGACCTGCTTCGATGAGGCCGAATGCCTGGTTGACCACGTGGGTCCCTGGGTGGGCAAGGCCGACGGGTTGAGGGAGGCCGAGATGGTCGATGAGCCCCGCCTCGGCGACCGCGATTGCCTCGTTCGGTCGCCCCACCAATGCCAAAGCGGTGCTGCGGTCTATCGCCACCTGAACGGCCACGGCAGGAATGGGGGACGAAATTCCATCCAACAAGTCGAGTGCCAGCTGAGGCCGACCGGAGAACAGCATGACCGACGCTTCTGCGGTGGTCAGCTCGGCGGCGACTTCGGGCCCCGCCTCTACCCGTGCATCGATCACCACCTGGAGGGCGCCCTGCCAGTCGCACAACCCCCACTGGAGGTTCTTCGCCCGGGTGGTGGCGCGCTGGGCGAGGTGGAGCGATGAGGTTCCGTTGGCGGCCGGTTCTGCCAGAACAGCCTCTGCCTCCTCGAAATCCCCCAATTCGTAAAGCGCTTCACCAAGCAGGACAGCGGCCCCGACGGATGGATCCTGCCTGCGCAGGGAGCCCGCCAAACGCGCGACCCCACCAAAGTCGTTGGCGTTGCGGGCGACGTGCGCCGCCTGGCGCAAGAAGACGGGATCCGGGTCACCGCCACCGTCAAGAAGCCAGGTGGCCACCCGCCGCGGATCCTCCCGCCGTCGAGCACCTAGTGATGCGGTGGACTCGGCAACCGCAAGCAGGATCGCCTGGCGGTCCGTCGCAGTCATATTGGCGCGCAGCACCTCGCCGTAGAGGGGGTGTGCCAACACCAACTGATGACGCAGCCCATCCACCACCTGACGCACCAGGCCGGCCCGCTCCAGGGCAACAACGTCCGCACGGGACACATCATCGATCAACTCGGCAATGCCGAGCGGTGCGCACAGGGCCAACTGGTTGAGGATGGAGCGGGCATCGTCGGTGAGCGCTGCGAGACGAGCGCCGAGTAGATCGTGGAGCCGCTGACTGTGCCCCAGAGCTCCGACCAGACGCCAGGTCCCGGTGTCTGGTCGGAGCTGACCATCGGCCAGCGCGAGGTGGACCAATTCGCGCAACACCAACGGGTTGCCATCGCTCGCCTCATGAAACGACAGCACCGCATCGGCTCCGACCGGCCCCGCCAGGCTTGTCTCGAGGACCTCCCGGGTTGCGGTTTTGCTGAGGTCGCCGACGTCGATTCGGACGGCGTCCGGGGTGCGCCACCAGCCGGCCACCGCATCGGGAAGTGGCTCGCCATCGCGGATGGTGGCCACCACCATCACCACGCCGGCAGCGATGAGTTGGGTCAGCAGGACCGCCGAGGACACGTCCAGATTGTGGGCGTCGTCGACGAGGATCACCGGCCGCGAAGTGCCGAGGGTGGCCATGGCCCGACGAGCACTCTCGAACAGCGCACCCGGCGCGCTCGACGCATCAACATCCGCCGGCAGGACCGGTGCCATGGCACCAAGGGGCATGGTCGCCGCCGCTGCACTGGCCAGCACCCGCGCGGTGGGGTGACCCATTTCGTCGGCCGAGGCCAGAAAGGTATCGGCAAGCCTGCTCTTGCCCACCCCTGCCTCTCCGTAGAGCACGACCGCCGCACAGGTGGGCCGCGACAGCGCACGTTCGAATGCTTCGAGCTCGATCGCCCGCCCGATCAGTGGCCACTCGCCCAGCGGGGGTACTGCCCTCGAAGCTGACACCACGGCCCCCTTCGCTGTCCGCCTGGTGACACTACCGCGGTGCTCAATCTCGACAGGGCGGTGGATGAGCAGTCGTTACTCATGACCTCTTCGCTGGCTCGGCGCAGAGTTCATTCGACGGCCGGATCGACCGGTCGCCGGTAGAGGAGGCAGTTTCATCATGGGAATCTTCAAAGACATCAAGGGGCTGACGGACATGGCGCATGCAGCCCCCGGGCTGATCGCCCAAACGGGTCAACTGGCCGAAGCGGCGAAGGCCAACGGCGCCGCCCAGCAGGCTGCAGGGGCGCAGTACCTGAACCAGGCACCCAGCATGGCACCGCCATCGGCAGACGGGACCGAAGCGATTGCCGGAGTGGACCTGGTGCTCTACGTCACCATCTCCCGGTCTTTTGCCGAGGTTGGCTACGACCAGGCGCGAGGGCCGGAACTGGCCGCTCGACACGGCGTCGGTGCGGCTCAGTGGCAGATGGCCATGGACGGGTGGAACGCCCGCATCGCCTCCGACCCAGCGGTGGCCTCGGCGTTCAACACGCTCTACACCGGACGCTGAAATGGGGCTCTTCAAAGACATCGGGGACACCAAGCGGGCAGCGAAGAAGCTGAGCCGCGACACACCACCGGTGGGCGTCCGCCTCGCCGAGATGAATCAGAGGATGGCTGCGCACACCAACGCGTTGACGTCCTCCACCGTCGGCCTGGCTGCATCCTCGGCACAAACCATCCCGACGGAGGCTCAGGTGGTCTCCGCCGAACCAACCGGGCATCTCAACGGAGACCCGATCGTCACGGTCTCGGTGCTCGTCCTGATGAACGGCGCACCACCCATCCCGATCACCCAGTCGGTGGTGGTGCCCGCCATCCAGCAGCACCGGTTGCAGCCCGGTGTGCGGTTGCCGGCCCGCGTCAACCCCCACCGCATCGAGGAGTTCGCCCTGGACTGGACCGCTGCCGTCTGACCTTGCGAAGCGAGCGTGCATCGTTGGCAACCTGCACGCCGATGGTGAACACCTTCACCGACGTCGTCGCCCGGCCGGCGCCGGCACACTTGCTCCGATGAAACAGGTCGGCCGGTGAGCGGGGAGTCGTGGGCTTCCTCCGATGGCTCACGTCGGTCGATGAAGGCCAACCGGGGCCGGGATACGCGCCCAGAGATGGCGCTGCGGAGAGCGGTCTGGCGCCGGGGCCTGCGGTATCGGGTGGATGCGCGGCCGATCGCCGGGCTCAACCGGCGGGCCGACCTGGTGTTTCGCGGAGCGAAGGTGGCTGTGTTTGTGGATGGCTGCTTCTGGCACAGTTGCCCCACCCACGCCACCCGGCCGACCGCCAACGCAGACTTCTGGGCGGCGAAGCTGGACGGCACGGTTGAGCGGGATCGGGAGACCGACACCCGGCTGGAGGCGGAAGGGTGGACGGTGCTCCGGTTTTGGGAGCACGAGGATCCGGCGGAGGCCGCGGGGCGGGTTGACACCGCGGTGCGGTCCCGAACCAGCTGACCGATTAGTCGCACGAGTCGTGGAGGAACCGGGTGGGAAGGGCCACTGTCGCCGGGGCCGAGCGCCCAGGTTCTACCCTGTTGGCACGGAGTTCGAGCCCATCGGGGTCACGCCGCCTTCGTTGTCACACCCCGCTGTCACAATTGGACGCGCGCTATGGCGTTCAACGCGATGGGGAACGAGGCGATGGCCCGGAGGTACCAGCAGATGACAGGGCAATCCAGCAGCGAGTCGGCACAGCGAACCAGCGTCAACGACGGCGCGCCGCTGCGGCCGATCACCACGCTCGACCTGTTCGCCGGGGCGGGCGGACTGTCACTGGGGTTCCACCTGGCCGACCGGGGCTACACGCCGGTGTTTGCGGTTGAGCACGAGGCGGCCGCAGCGCGGAGCTTCGAACGCAACTTTGGTTGCGAGGTGTACGCAGGCGACATCGAGGACAGCCCCGCCTACCCCGACGAGATCGACCTGATCATTGGCGGGCCGCCCTGCCAGGGTTTCAGCCCGCTGGGCCGAGACCGCGACGACGAGTCACGGGCATCGCTCAACGGCCTGTGGAAGCACTACCTCGACGCTGTCCGCACCCTGAAGCCCCAGGCCTTCGTCATCGAGAACGTGCCCGAGTTTCAAAAGTCGGCCCAGTTCGCCGAGCTGCTTCACCTGTTGAACCACGACACCGAGCTGTCCGCCTACACGCCCGCCTACGGCGTGCTCAACGCGGCCGACTACGGCGTGCCACAACGGCGTCGGCGGGGCATCCTGATTGCCATCCGCGATGTCGACCGGAAGCTGCCCTGGCCTCCCACGCCCACACACGGTCCGGGCAGCCAGGGGCAGGTCCCGCAAGTCACCGTCCGTGATGCCATCGAGGATCTTCCATCGCGCACCAAGGGCACCGATCCCTACATCTCCGGCGACGACCAGCACCTGCACTTCGGGCGTCGGCCGCGGCCCGAGTCCATGGAGCGATACCGGGCCATCCCGCCCGGCGGTAACCGATTCGACCTCATGGCCAAACGTCCCGACATCACGCCCGCCTGCTGGCTGAACAAGCCCACCGGCACCACCGACGTGATGGGTCGAGCCCATTGGGATCGGCCATCGGCCACCATCCGAACCGAGTTCTTTAAGCCGGAGAAGGGCCGCTACCTGCATCCGAGCGCAAACCGGGTGATCTCCCATCGGGAGGCGGCACGCATTCAGAGCTTCCCCGACAGCTACATCTTCGAGGGCACCAAAATCGAGATCGCCCGCCAGATCGGTAACGCCGTTCCCCCGCAGCTGGGCAAGGCCCTGGCCAACTACGTCTACGAGCACGCCTTTGCGACCAGCTCGGACGCGGCCGTCAAGTAACGACCCCCGATGGCGGCCCCCTTCGTTCTTGACCTGCTCGGGTTTGTCGGCGACAAACCCAACACCGCAGACATCGCCAACCATGGGTCCACCGACATCGCTCGGGGCGTGTTGGAGGTGCTCGGCATCTCCCATCAGGCCCCAAACGCCCAAACCGCCGGGATGAACCTGGAGGACGGCGTGAAGGAGTACCTGGCGGCCGAACTTCCGCGCCTTGACCAGCGACGTCCATGGGAGGTCCGGCGCGGCGGCGCCATCTCGGAGTTCCGTCAATACGCCCACCTGGCCCGTCTCAACGAGCTGGTCGGGGCTGACCCCACCCTGAAGGTGGAGCTGGGTCAGGACTACATGATCTCGCCGGACGTCACCGTCGGGTTCATGCACGGTGACGTTTTCCAGCGGCCCATCCTGCACGCTGCGGTGTCGTGCAAGTTCTCGATCCGCTCCGACCGGGTGCAGAACATCCGCCACGAGGGGGTCAGCATGATCCGACACCGCCGAGGCCGCCAGCCCCACATCGTGACCGTCACCAGCGAGCCCCAGCCGAGCCGGCTGGCCGCCATCTGCCGAGGCACCGGCGAGGTGGACGCCGTGTACCACGTCTGCCTGCCGGAACTCGAGGAGGCCGTGGCCGGTGTCGGCAACGAACTCCAACAAGAGGCGTTGGCTGAAATCGTTTCGCAGGACCGCCTGTACGACCTGACCGAGCTGCCCGACCACCTGACCGTCTGAGCAGCCTTACGAGCCTCCGCGTCGTGTCGCCGTCGCCGGGAGGTCGAGATCCAACCTCTGACGCTTGGGGTCGGCCGAGTGGCGGCCAACCACGAATCGAAACAGCCGCCGGTGGCCGGTACCCAGGCGTGTAGCGCTGGGTCACGCAGCTGAAAATGAGCGCACCTTGGTCCACGGAAATGGTCACATCGGTGAGCTCGAACTCGGAGTAGGAGAGCCCGAACCCAAACGGGAACGCCGGGACGGTGCCGTTGCGGGTCGCCCCGGCGATCATGCCCATCACGAGTGTCATCACCTTGGCCGCGGGGTTCGGGGCTTTGGTGTGAACCCAGTAGCGGACCAGGCCGGGAAGTCCGAGGCATCTGGCCAGGGTGGACATCAACAGCAGGCCCGAATCGGACACCAGGTTCGGGTGATCGAAGACCACCTCAATCCGGTCGGAACTATGGCAAGATGTGTTCACAGAAAGTGTCTTTCTGATCTCAGTTGTGACTGGCTTTCAACACCGTCATTCTCCCATACAGGAAGGCACTTTCTGCGTTTCTACACGCCCCGACCACCTCACCAGACCGGTGGATCCAGGCTTACCCAGTAGAACATCGACCAGCCCCGGACCGGCCTGGGCCCCGCGAGCTTCGGTCCCCACCCGCGCTGAAACCCCGTGGCCGATCGGACAGACACTCGGGCTTCGTGGCTGGCGGCAGGTCGGCGATCGACACTTGGAAACGTTCAACCAGACCCGGGATCGTCCGTCGTGGGAAACAGCTCGAACAACCCAGGATCGGTCTCGCCGATGTGCTCACCCTCGTGGGTGTAGGTGCATCCGACCACCACGACGG
Source organism: Candidatus Microthrix parvicella Bio17-1 (assembly GCF_000299415.1). Taxonomy (NCBI): domain Bacteria; kingdom Bacillati; phylum Actinomycetota; class Acidimicrobiia; order Acidimicrobiales; family Microthrixaceae; genus Candidatus Neomicrothrix; species Candidatus Neomicrothrix parvicella. The sequence continues at coordinate 380,479 of NZ_AMPG01000003.1, read as the reverse complement.
CCACGTCGGCCGCGGCCGCGAAGTGCTTGACGCACGCCATCACGTGACGCTGGAGGCCGCGGGGCAGCGCTGCCCCCAGTTCGCCGACATGGTGGGGGGCCTCGCCACAGGTTTCCTGCGCCCGTCCCCAGGCCGGGTGGCGCAGCACATTGACGCAGAGACAGCGCCGGTGAGGTTGGCCCCCGCCGCCCGCAATTCGGCGCCAACGGCCTCGCCCACCCGCTCTTCAAGTTGAGGGTCCCAGGTGGCACCACTGGCCATCGGCAAATGCGATGCCGGGGACACTCAGCCGTTCGAGGCGGGCGGCCACGAACGACGCCCGGTGGGATCCGTCCTTGGTCAGGAACCCAACGCCGGCCGAAGCCGGCGCGTCGCCGTCCAAGCACCACAAACGTTCGTCAGGCGTAGCGAACCGGCAGGCCCTTGATCCCGTTGATCCAGGCGCTCCGAAGCCGTCGGGGTTCGCCCAGTGGGGCGATGTCGGGCGCCAGATCCGCGATGGCGTTGAACATCAGGTTGATCTCCATCCGTGCCAGGTTGGCGCCGATGCAGTAGTGGGCACCCCCACCGCCGAAGCCCACGTGGGGGTTGGGATCCCTGGTGATGTCGAAGCGGTGCGGCTCGTCGAAGACCGTCTCGTCGAAGTTGGCCGAGCTGTACGACATGCCCACGCGCTGACCCGCACGGATGGTGGTGCCGTGCAGCTCGTGGTCGGTGGTGGCAGTTCGCTGGAAGATCACAATTGGACTGGCCCATCGCACGATTTCGTCGGCGGTGGTCTGAGGGCGTTCGGCCTTGAACAACTCCCACTGGTCGGGGTTCTCGAAGAACGCCTGCATGCCGTGGCTGATCGCGTTGCGGGTGGTCTCGTTGCCGGCCACCGCCAGGATCAGGCAGAAGTAGGCAAACTCCTCGGAGGTCAGCAGTTCACCGTCGATGTCGGCGGTCACCAACTTGCTGGCGATGTCGTTGCCCGGGTCGGCCTTACGGGCCTCCCCAAGCTCCATGCCGTAGCCCAGGATTTCTGCGGCGGCGACTGCCGGCTCGACGTCGAACTCGGGGTCGTCGTAGGACACCATCTGGTTGGACCAATCGAAGATTCGCTTGCGGTCCTCCTGGGGAAACCCCACCAGGTCGGCGATGGCCTGCAGCGGCAACTCCGACGACACGTCGAGCACCAGGTCCCCGGTGCCGCGCGCCACCGCCTCGGCGACGATCTGCCGTGCCCGCGCGTCGAGCGCGTCCGCGATCCGGCCGATGGCACGAGGGGTGAAGCTGCCCCGGCCGATGATCCCGCGCACCTTGGTGTGACGGGGCGCATCCATGTTGAGGATCATCTCGCGCTGGATCGCCCGCTCGTCGGGGCCCACGGTCGCGCCGTCGAACTTCACGACCGCGGTGTTCTCCTCACTCGACCAGCCCTCTCGGGCCGACGAGATGGCCTTGACGTCCTCGTGACGGCTCACCATCCAGAACCCACCGTCGTCGAAGGACGATTCCTCGCGGGTCTGCGGATTCCAGAAAATTGGAGCGGTCTGACGCAGCGTGGCCAGCTCCTCCAGCGGGATTCGATCGGCGATCAGGTCGGGGTCGGTGAAATCAAACCCCTCCCTCACTGGAATCGGTTCGATGGGCCCACGGGCGACCGCCCCGGTGAACGGGCACCCGCCTGCTGTCGCAGCCATCCCCGCTACGGGCTCGGTTTGAGGTTCATTCGCGTCGAGGCTCACCGTTGCGCCGGCCATGTCAGACCTCCGCGTTCTGGTTCATCAGGTTGTGCATACGTTCGGTGGCATCGATGCACTCGCTCACCATGTCAAAGATGACGTCGCGGGTGGGGCGCATCTTGTTCATGCGGCCCACGATCTGGCCGACCGGGTTGAAGTTCACGTCCTTTGCCTGCTCCGGGTACTTGTGACCCCGCTGGACGGCATTGGAGGTGACCATGAACTGCATCGGCATGCCCAACGGATCGGGGTTGCCCTCCGCCTCCCACGCCTCGGTCCAGTCATTGCGCAACATACGACATGGCTTGCCCGTCCACGAACGGGACCGCACCGTGTCGCGACTTCCGGCCTCGAGCAGGGTCTTCATCTGAGCGGGCGGCACGTCGGCCTCCTCAACGGTGAGCCAGAGCGAGCCGGTCCACACGCCCTGCGCACCCATGGCCAGCGCCGCAGCCATCTGACGACCGGTGCCGATGCCGCCGGCGGCCAGCATCGGGGTGTCGCCCAGCGCGTCGATCACCTCGGGCCACAGCACCATCGAGCCGACGTCGCCGGTGTGACCGCCGCCTTCGGTGCCCTGTGCGATCACGATGTCAACGCCTGCGTTGGCGTGGCGCACCGCCTGCGAGGCGGCACCGCACAACGCCGCGACCAGCCGACCCGAAGCGTGGATCTCCTCGATCACGTCGGGCGGGGGGGTGCCCAGCGCGTTGGCCAACAGCTTCACCTTGGGGTGCGACAACGCCACCTGCACCTGGGGGCCGGCCGTGGCCTCGGTCCAGCCGAGGAGTTCCTGCATCTTCTCCGCGTCGGGAATCTCGGGCACCCCGTGCGATTCGAGCAGTTCGTTGGCAAACTTGCGGTGCTGTTCGGGGATGAGGTCTTTCAGTTCCTGCTCGAGCTTGGTGGCGTCGTCCTCGCCCATGCCCTCGTACTTGCCGGGGATCACGATGTCGACGCCGTAGGGCAGGTCGCCGATGTTCTCGTCAATCCAGGTGAGTTCGGTTTCCAGTTGTTCCGGGGTGAACCCGACGGCGCCAAGTACGCCGAACCCGCCGGCCTTGGACACGGCCACCACCACGTCGCGGCAGTGGGTAAACGCAAAGATTGGAAACTCGATACCCAGCTTCTTGGCAAGTTCGGTTTGCATGGATGACTCCGGTTGGTTGGATGAGTGGTTTCTGTTCAGTGAACGTGTAGGGATTGGTCAGCCGACGCGGCGAGCAGCATCGGCTGACCGGGCAACTCGAGCAGGCGCCGGAGCCCCGCCAGGACGACCCCGGCCGGCACGGCCGCCGGATCAATCCGATGTTGGAACGCCATACCGACCAGCAACGCGATCAGTTGGGCGGCCACTTCGTCCGCCGGGCCCGGCAAGTCAATTGCGAACTCGGCGGACCAGTCGTTGAGCGCGACGGCCAGTCCACCGCGCATCTGTCGAAAGCGTTCGGCGCCGATCTGCCCGATCTCCGGGTCGCGCACCGCGTGCAGCCACAGTTCAAACTCCAACAGCAGCCAGGCGTCTCCGGCCTCGTCGTCGGTGTGGATCAACCCGGACCACATCGCCGCCACGCGACCGTCCAGGTCGGGTACGCCCTGCATGCCGGCGGTCAGCCCGGCGACCGTCAGGGCGATCCAGTCTTCGAGCAACGCCACCAACAAGCCCGGCTTGCCCCCGAAGTGGTCGTAGAGGGCACCGGTGGTGCGTTCGGCGGCAGCCGCGACCGTCTCGACCGAGGTGGCGTGGTATCCCTGCCGGGCAAACAGTTCGGTGGCGGCGGTCAGCAACAGGCGGCGCGTCTCGGCGCGTCGAAATTCCTGGGTGGCCACAGGCGAGCAAGATACATAACGTCCGCTATGTATGTCGAACCTTTGATATATCCATCGTTCAACTTGTCTGGAGTTTGGGCAGCACCTCACCGGCGAACAGTTCCAGGCTCTGCCACGCCAGGGCTGGGTCAATGCCGCCCAACAGCGGATGCAGCGTCAACGTGTGCACCCTGGTGCACAGCTCGACGCACTCGTCCGGGGTGAGCACCTGGTACTTGCCCTCGGTGCGCAGTTCATCGATCGTCGTCGCCTCGGACTCGGTCAGCGATCGATTGCCCGCGGTCTGCCAGGAGCGCATGACCGCTGCGTCGGCCAGCGCGACCGGTCCGATCTTGGCCCAATCGCGTTCCGGGTCGTCACTGATGTGGACGAACATCGGACCTGACGGGATTACCGACCAGCCGCCACGGTGACCCAGCCGTTCACACTCAAGCTGGTAGATCACCTTCAGTTCGGGATGGTCGTCCCCTGCGAACAACGGCAGTCCCAGCCGGGCCGCCCGCTTGGCCGACGCGTCCACCGATCCGCCCACCGCCAACATCGGCCCGCCAGGCGTCAACGGCTTGGGCCGGACCACCACCGTGGTTCCGCGGAAGTCGAACGGTTCGCCCGTCCAGGCCTGACGCAGGACCGCCACCAGTTCCTCCAACAGTGGTCCCCGCCGGGCGCGGTCCGCCCCGAACACCTCAAACTCAATGGTGCGGTAGCCGATGCCCAGCACCACCATCAGCCGACCGTCAGAAAGGTGATCGAGCACCGCCAGGTCCTCGGCCAACCGGATTGGGTGGTGCAGCCCGGCCACCAGCGCTGCGATGGTGATGTTGATGCGCTTCGTCGCGGCGGCCACCGCCCCGGCCACCACCAGCGGTGACGGTAGGTAGCCCTCCTCGCTGACGTGGTGTTCTGAAAGCACCACCGAGTCGATCCCCAAGCCATCCGCCCAACGAATCTGTTCCATGGCGGCCCGGTACAGGGCGGCGTGGTCCACCCCACCGCGGGTCGTCCGCATGTCGTAGCGAAGGGCGACGAAGGTCATCGGCCCATCATGGCGCGCCGAGCGGCGCCGCCTGCGGGCGAACGCCGGATTCCGTCGAGATTCAGAAACACGTAGTGTCCTGATCGCGAAGCTGGAGAACCATTGACTTCACATTCATCTGCCCTCACCACCGGTTTCATCCGGGATCCGCAAACCCCGGGGCTACACGTCGCCGCATTCGAGTTGGCAGACGGTTACCTGACGATCGTCCGAGAGGCCGGGTCGGTGACCGATGGGGCCACCACACACACGGTTGCGCTCACCGACATCACTGGGCTTCCGGACGTGGGTGTCGGCCAGGACCACGACGGCTCCCGCACGATCACCTGCCGCATCGACGCCGATCGCTCCGTCGATGCGGTGCTCCCGGTCGCGTTCCTGACACAGGTGGCGCAGGCAAGCGAGCAGGTAGCCCCGCCTCCGGACCACTTCGGCGCCGCCGGCTCCGCCCAACCGCCCAAGGCCGCTGCCTCTGTCGATGAGGATGTCCACCCAACTCCTGCAGAAACAACTCCACCAAGTCTTACAGCGTCGACGCGTCGAGGGCCGACCCGGTGGCAGGTCGCTGGTCGGGTTGGGAACTCACTCCTCGTCTTCATCCTGCTGGGATCGCTCGTCTACGTCCGGAAGACCTCCAACGATCAAACCGACCGAGCCAACCAGGCCGAGGCAACGCTGGCCGCAACAGACGCCGAGTTGACCCAGACCAAGGAGAGTCTCGACGAGCGAACAAAAGACCTGTCCGATAGCAATGAAGAGAACGCAGACCTCACCGCTCGGGTCTCGGAGCTCTCGAACGAAAAGGCAGAGGTGCAGGACGAACGCAACGCCGCCCGCGAAGTCTCGAGTCTGGCCACCCAGGCCGCCGGCAAAATGCTGGAGTGCCGCGATCGAATTCTCGATGCCATGCAGTACTCAGCAGCACAGCTGTACGACTCGACGATTTCTGCGCTGGACGATGCTGCGCCCATCTGCCAAGAGGCCAACACGCTGGTGTCGGACCTGGTCGACTCGGTCGAGGGGTGAGCTCAGGCAGAAGCGCCGCGTTAGCACTGGTGCTCTCGCTGAGTTGTGCATGCGGAGGAATGAGCGAAAGGGCGCAGCCAACCTCGACGATCACACCGGCCCCGACCACCCCATCCAAGACCACTTCAACCTCGGTGGCCAAACTGTCCAACGACGAGTTGCTCGACCTGGCCAGAGCCTCGGTGGTTCGGGTTCGCAATACGGGGTGTGGAGCGGTCTCTACCGGATCGGCGTGGCTCGCTGATGACCAGACGATGATCTCCAACCGACACGTGGTCGAAGGCCTGCGCTTTCTGGAAATGTCGACCTGGGATGGCCGTGACCTGGACTCGAAGTCCGCCAAGGTCGCCGAGGAAGCCGACATTTCGAGGATCGCCGCCGACTGGAGTGCTGTCGCCGCATTGCGGCCGCTGAAGGTCCGAACGACGCCTGTGGAGGACGGCGAGCGGATTGCGATCGTCGGATACCCGGAGGGCAATGAACTCCAGGTGGTGACGGGCGTGTCCACCGGATACGCCCTGGACCCGAAGCTTGCCGAGCGAGCGATCCTGAAAACGACATCAGTGATCAAGCCGGGCAACTCGGGCGGCCCGGCCCTCGACATGCAAGGCCGGGTCGTTGGTGTTGCCTTCGCCGAAGAGGTCAAGACCGACGAAGCATTGGTGATTCCGATCAGCGACGTGACCGGCCCTGACGCTGTCGAGATGATCCCGGCCAAACGCTGCGACGAATGATTCGACCCAGGCCTGACTTGGGCACGGCATCTCCGTCGACCACGTGGCTCACCGCATCCGGATCAACGCCACAACCGGGCACACCCCCCTGGGTCACTAGTCGGTGATGGTCGAAGATGAAGGCGGTCTACAGGCCACCGTGCCAAAGCCTGATCATGCAAGCTTTCCTAGCCGGGAGCCATACCAAAGGTTAAGGCCCTAACCTTTGGTAAGGTGACCCATGGCGAAGGATGACCCATGGCCGGCATGTTCGACGGAGTCCCGACACTGGATGCCCCGCGACGATGCCTTGATCCCCCGCAGCCGACGAGCCCAGGTGAGCGGTGACTACGAAGCCACGGTGACCCCCCTGATCGCCGACCGCTCGTCCATTCCGCTCTCGGGCTCCTTGGCGGCCGACGTGGCGGGAGCCGAGGCCGCCATCACCCGATTCGACGAACGAACCGGTGCCAACCTGGCGGGGTTTTCGGTCATCGCACTGCGGACAGAAGCGGCCATGTCGTCGCAGATCGAGAACCTGACGGCAGCTGCCGGCTCGATTGCAGTCGCGGAACATGCGCCTCCGTCGAACGGCCCACACAAGTCCAACGCTGAACTCATCGCGTCGAATGTGGCCACCCTGCTCGCGGCCCTGTCCCGCAACTCACCACTCGACACGATCGAGGTCATCGAGCTTCAGCGGATCCTGTTTGAGGACTCTGCTCCTCGGTTGACCGGCAGATTTCGGAACCAACAGGTGTGGGTCGGCGGAAGCAGCTACTCACCCCACGGCGCCGTGCACGTTGCGCCCCACCACGAACGTGTGCCCGCGGCAATGACCGACCTCGTCGCCTTCGCCAACCGAACCGACCTTGGCGCCCTGGCCCACATCGCAGTCACCCATGCCCACTTTGAGACCGTTCACCCGTTTCCCGACGGCAACGGCCGAACCGGCCGCGTCCTCATTCAACGCATGCTCCGCAGCGCTGGACTGACCCGCCGCTCCAGCGTTCCTCTATCGGCAGGCCTCCTCACCGAGAGCACTCGCTACTTCGATGCCCTGAACCGCTACCGCGATGGCGACGTGGAACCAATCATCGGCACATTCGTCGACGCCACTTTTCACTCGCTTAACAACGCCGACCAACTCGTTGACACCCTCTCCGCCGCCCGCCTCAGATGGACCGACCGGGTGGTTGCCCGCTCTGACTCTGCTGTCTGGCCCTTGCTCGAATACTGCATCGGTCACCCGGCGATCACCATCAAGGCTGCCGTCACCGCTCTGGGCGTCTCAGAGGTTGCCGTCTCGAATGCCATCGACCGACTGGTCAGCTTGGGGATTCTGCACCAGAACTCACCTGCACGCCGGAACCGAATCTGGTTGGTGTCCGATGTGCTGGACGCAGTGGAAGATTTCATGGACCGAGCCTGCCGTCGCTGACCATCTCCGGGTCGACGGTCGGACCGATGAGAAAACGGGTTCTGCTCCGTCGGTTCTCCGTGTCAACATGTTTCGCTGCCTTCGCACCTGACGACGGGGCCCGAATTTGGAGTTTGTGATGTCATCAGCACATGCAGTTGAGGCCGCCGGGCTGGTGAAGCGCTACGGCGACACCACGGCACTGGCCGGGGTGGACATCAACGTGCCCACCGGGACGGTGACCGGAATCCTTGGCCCCAACGGTGCCGGCAAAACCACGGTGGTGCGCATCCTGACCACGTTGACCAAGGCCACCGACGGCTCGGCGATGGTCGCCGGATTCGACGTCGTCCGCCACCCGACCGAGGTCCGTCGACGCATCGGTCTTGCCGCGCAGGACGCCACCGTCGATCCGCTCCTGACCGGCCACGAAAACCTGGTGATGAACGGCGAACTCCATCAGCTGTCGAGCCGAGACGCCAAGGCGCGCTCAAAGGAACTGTTGGAACAATTCTCGCTGTCGGCCGCCGGTGGCCGGGTGGCCTCGGGCTACTCCGGCGGCATGCGGCGACGATTGGACCTGGCCGCCACGCTGGTCGGCCGCCCCTCGGTGCTGTTCCTCGACGAGCCGACCACCGGGCTGGACCCGCGGGCGCGGACCGAACTGTGGGGTGTGCTCGAGACGCTGGTGGACGACGGAACTTCGATCCTGTTGACCACCCAATACCTCGATGAGGCCGACCGCCTGGCCGACGACATCATCGTGGTGGACCACGGCCGGGTGATCGCCCGTGGCGACGCCCGCAACCTGAAGCGACAGGTCGGCGGCGACAACATCGGCGTCACACTGCGCGATCCGGCCCAGCTCGACCAGGTGGTCGCCACCCTGGCCCGCGTCACCGGCGCCCGGCCGATCGTCGACCGCCCGGCCCGCACCGCCACCGCCCCCACCGCCGAAGGCGTCGCCGGTCTCGCATCGGTTGCCAACGCACTGGCGGCCGACGGGGTGGCCGTCGAGGACCTCAGCCTGCGCCAACCGACCCTCGACGAGGTGTTCCTCACACTCACCGGCGCGCCGGCAGACGACGTCCAACCATCCAACGAGACCGAGGAGGCACGCCCGTGACCGCCATCACCAATCCCACCAGCTCCAACGGTCGCAGTGCCCCGGCACCCGCAACATCCGAGGCGCTGCCGAAAGCACGCGGAGCACTCCACGACGTGTGGGTCATCGCCCGCCGCGGCCTGATTCACATGAAACGCCAACCTGAACAGCTGAGCGACGCCACCATCCAACCGGTGATGTTCGTGGTGATGTTCGCCTACGTCTTTGGCGGTGCCATCGTGGTGCCCGGCGGAGGCAACGCCACCCCGCAGCGTTACCGCGAGTTTCTGATGGGCGGCATCATGGCCCAGACGCTGGTGTTCACGGCGTTTGGGGTGGCGCTTGGCCTTGCCAACGACCGCAAAAATCAGGCCGTCGACCGATTTCGATCGCTGCCGATCTCCCGCGGTGCGGTGCTGGGCGGGCATGCGGTGGCCAACATCATCAAAACGCTGCTCCCGATCGCGCTGATGTCGATCACCGGCTACATCATCGGATGGCGCATCCGAGGCAGCGTGTTCGAGACGCTTGGTGCCTATGCGCTGATGGTGGCGTTCGCGTTCGCCATGATCTGGATCGGCGTGCTGCTCGGCAGCCTCGTCTCCACCCCCGAGGGAGTCAACGGCATCGCGTTTGTCGCACTTTTCCCACTGACGTTCATCGCCTCAACGTTTGTTCCGATCTCCTCGATGCCCGGCCCGCTCCGCACCATCGCCTCGTGGAACCCGATTACCACCGTGGCCGACGCGCTCAGGAAGCTGTTTGGCAACCCCAATGCGCCGGCCCGGCCGGGCGACCCGTGGTCGCTCCTCCACCCGGTTGCGTACTCGTGGATCTGGATCATTGCCATCATCACCATCTGCGCGCCGTTGGCGGTGCGCGCCTACCAACGCTCCATCGATTCCTGACCGCTCGGCCCGGACACTTGCAGAGCCTGCCCGAGCAATGCGGCAACTCGGCGGAGTGAATACGCTCATCGCATCGTGACGACAACAACCGACTCCGTCGCAGCCCACCTCGGCGAACCGCCGAAGCTGGGCTATCTTCCAGCCTGGGACGGATTGCGAGCGTTGGCGGTGGTGGCCGTGATGCTGTTTCACTTCGACATACCCGGTTTCAGGGGCGGCCTGTTGGGCGTCGACGTCTTCTTCGTCATCTCTGGCTTTCTCATCACCTATCTACTGCTTGGAGAGGTCGTCAAGCACGGCCACATCGAGTACCGCCGATTCATCGGCCGGCGGTTCACCCGGCTCTACCCGGCGGTGCTGGCAACCATCGTCGGCACTTGGGTGGTCTGCCTGTTGGCCAGGGGAGCGGCGGCGCCAGGCCGAGACCAGTCGCTCGCCGGGCTGACCTACACCATGAACTGGTTTGACCTGGCAGAGCCCGGGGTCGCCACCTACTTCGCCCACCTTTGGTCGTTGGGGGTGGAGCAGCAGTTCTACCTGACCTGGCCGCTGATCCTGATGGTGCTGTTGGTGAGGCGCCCAACCCCACAGCAACTGCTTCGCAGGTGCCTGGCGCTGGTCGCCATCGTGATTGCCGCACGGGCCGCCTACGTGGTTGCCGGGTTCGCCTGGCGCCCGGCCGGTTGGAACCCGGCTGCGCCGGACCCATTCTTGTATGGCGCCATCTCGGATCGGCGCAATCAGGTCGTCGACTGGGCCTACTTCGCCTTGTGGTTCAGAGTTGACGGGATCTTTCTCGGCGCAGCCGCCGCCATCTGGGCAGCGGGCGGCGGCACCATGAAGCGTTGGATGTCGACCACCTTGACCATCTGTTGTTCCGTCGCGGTGGTTGTCGCGATCGCCATGGCCGAGCCGCGCACCGAATCGCTGTTTCTCCTCTGGATTCCGTTGGCGGGAATCGCCACCGCCGGACTGCTCGCTGCGTCCTGGGGTGCACGTTCATCACCGTGGTCTCGCTGCCTGAGCATCCCGCCGCTCAAGCTCATCGGCCAGTGGTCCTACTCGATCTACCTGGTGCACATTCCGGTGTGGGTGCTGCTCGGCCAGAAGATCAGCAACCAGCGCCTCCGCGCCTTGGCCTCGATTGTCATCACCATCGCCGTCTCCGGCGTCTTGCACACCGCGCTCGAAAAGCCCGCCAACCGCGCCCTTCGACGCCGTCTCAAACTTGGATGAGCCACCTCGCCGGACCGCTCCACCGTCACGGCGAGTTCGGCCGTGCTCAACCGGGCATCGCCCCCGTCAGCACCGGCGGCAACCCGAATTCGGCGAACAGTTCCGGGTAGAGAAAGTTGTGATGGCCGGTGATCTCACCGTCGATGACGTCGATCACCTGCAACGCCCACGGCTCCCAACGACCGGCGCCCGCCGGCCTGTAGCTGGCAAACCCAGCGGTGCCGTTGACCTCGACGGGCACCAGCCTCGACCCCGAACACTCGTGGCCCGGCCCGGCCATCCACCCGGTGACCTGGTCCACCCCCTGGAGCCAGAGGTCGTGGGGCGGCATCGTGATCACCGCGTCAGACGCCAACAGCTCGGCCAGTGCACCCATGTCGTAACGCTCAAAGGCGTCAACGTAGCGAACGAGCAGCGCCTCGTGTTCGGGGGTGAGCGTGGGGTCGAGTGCCTCGATATCGAGTTCGACCAGCGTGGCCCGCGCCCGTTGGAGGGCGCTGTTCACCGACGCCACGCTGACGTCGAGCAGGGTGGCCACTTCGGCCGAGCGCCACTTGAGCACCTCGCACAGGATCAGCACGGCGCGCTGCCGGGGCGGTAGGTGCTGGAGTGCTGCGACGAACGCCAGACGGATCGAGTCGCGGGCGATCGCCACTTCGGCAGGGTCGCCCGAGGTCTCGATCACCCGACCATCCGCGATCGGTTGCACAAACGTGCTCTCGGGCAAGGGCACCAGCTGTGCGGTGGCCACGGTTGATGGGCCACCGAGGTCCATCGGACGGGCACGTCGCTGGGGTGCGCGGCCCATATCGATGCACACGTTGGAGGCGATCCGGTACAGCCAGGTGCGAACCGACGAGCGGCCCTCGAATCGGTCGGCGGCCTTCCAGGCCCGCACCATCGTCTCCTGTACGGCGTCCTCCGCCTCGGCGCCCGAGCCCAGCATCCGGTAGCAGTAACCGGTCAGCTCGCGCCGTCGAAGATTGAACTCGGCGTCCAGGTTGAGGGTGGCTGTCTCCATTCACCGAACACTACGACGATGCCAGGACAGTTCAGGCGGACGCCCTCAGCCGGCCCGCAGCGCCGCGATCAGGTCGTGCTTCTTCATGCCCGAGCGGCCCTCGATGTTGAGCTCCTGGGCACGCTCGTACAGCTCGGCGCGTGTCCAGGTTTCGTAGCCGCGGTCGGGCGAGATGCCCTGCACCCGATCGGTGACGTCTTGGGCGGCAACGGTCGCCGTCTTGGCGCCGTCGTCGGCCGCAGCGGATGCGGCGGAGCGGAGCGACGTGACCTGAGTCGTAGCCGTCTCCTTCACCCGCTTGGCTTGCGCACGGGCCTGGCCGGAAGCGGTCTTGGCACCGGTCTGTGCCGTGTCGGCAACCCGCTTCGCCTGCGTACGGGCCTGGCCGGCAGTGGTCTTGGCACCGGTCTGTGCCGTGTCGGCAACCCGCTTTGCCTGCGCACGGGCCTGACCGGCAGTGGTCTTTGCCCCGGTCGAGGCGGTCTCCGCCACATCCGCAGCGGCGCTTCGCGCCTGACCAGCCACGGTCTTCGCCTGCGTCGACGCCTGCGTGGTCACGCTCTTCAGGGCCGTGCGGGCCTGGCCGGCATCGGGGTGGGCGGCATCGGTGGCGGCATCGACGGTGTCCTCGGCGGCATTCCGAGCCTGACCGGCCACGGTCCCAGCAGCATCGGTCGCCGACTCAACGGTGTCCTCGGCGGCACTCCGAGCCTGACCCGCCACAGTGCGGGCAGCATCGGTCGCCGACTCAACGGTGTCCTCGGCGGCATTCCGAGCCTGACCCGCCACAGTGCGAGCAGCGTCGGTGGCGGTGTCCACCGTGTCCTCCACGGCCTGCAGCGTCTGGTCGGAGGCTGTGGCGACGGCGTCAGAACCGGTCTCGAAGATCGACCGTACTGCGCCCACCAACAACTCGACCCCCGAGCAGGCAGTCCGCAGGCTTGCGATCACCAGCGCCCGCTGCAACGACACCAGGCTGGCGGGCAACGCCGGGAGGCGATCCTCCAGTTGGTCGAGGCGGTCGTCCAGTGCACCAGTGATTTCGTTGGATGCGTTCATGCTGATCCTGCTTTCGAGCAACGCTCGTCAATGTGGCCCGGCGGCGTGGGCCTCCTCCCACATTGTTGAATGCCCGGCGCTCCCAGTGGTAACGCGCCGGGGGCGTCATGTGTCACGTCGGTTCACAAAGCCCGATTATTCGATGACGATGTCGAGTCCGTTCAGCAGCCGCGCCGCCTCGGGCATTGAGAACCTGGCGCCCTTCAACAGCCCTGAGGTGACGTCGAGGTCATAACCCTCGGCCCCTCGAAAGTCGGCCTCGAGAAGCCTGGCGTTCTGGAAGCGCGCACCCGACAACTCGGACTCGGCGAAGGCGGCCCCGGCGAGATCAGCATCGCTGAACTCGGCCTCACGAAGGTCGCAGTTGCGAAACTCGACCCTGGGCAAATGTGCCTGCATGAAAACCCCGTATCGCATGAAGCACTCGCGGAACCGCAGTTGGTTGCCGAGGCCACCCGCCTTGGGGGCACGCCAATCGACCCCCTGCATGCGGCACCTCTCGAAGCGCACGTCGCGCCAGGTGCAATCGTCGACCACGAGCACGCCAAAATCGCACTCCCGGAAGACGCAGTCAACGAACGTACAGTCGGCGAACCTGGTCTGCTCCAAGCGCAATCCGTCGAAGACGCAATCCTCGAACTCGACCCGAGTCAGTGCCACCACGGTGTGGTCCGCGCTCTCGAAGGCGACGTCCAAGCACTCCTCGCCATCGCGCACCAAGCTGAGATTGGCCATGGCAACGACCGTAGCGTGGGCCTCCGAGCCAGTTCCTTCGGAGACGCCGTACGATCTTTCGGGACGGCCCCGGCGGCCGTCGACTTACAGGAGGACCAGATGAGCACGGCTTCCAACCCGACCATCGAGCCAATCGGCCGCGACGCGCTGCGGGCACGATACCGAGCCGAGCGGGACAAGCGGCTGCGCACCGACGGCAGCAACCAGTATCTCGAGCCCACCGGCCCCTTCGCTCACTTTCGCGACGACCCCTACTCCGAGCGCGTCGAGCGCGACCCGGTCACCGACGAGGTCACAGTGGCCGTCATCGGCGCCGGGTTCGCCGGGCTGACCACCGGTGCCCGGCTGGCCGAGGCCGGCGTAACCGATGTGCGCCTGATCGAAGGCGGCGGTGACGTGGGCGGCGCCTGGTATTGGAACCGCTACCCGGGCGCCATGTGCGACACCGCTTCCATGGTCTACCTCCCCCTCCTGGAGGAGACCGGGCACATGCCCAGCCAGAAGTACACGATGGGCCACGAGAACTTCGCCCATGCCCAACGGATCGCCCGGCACTTCAACCTGCACGAAAACGGGCTCTTCTCGACCGAGGTCACGTCCATTGACTGGGACGAGGCCGCAGCGCGCTGGGTGATCCGTACCGACCGCGGCGACGAGGTGCGGGCGCAGTTCGTGGCGATGGGCACCGGGCCGATGCACCGCCCCAAGCTGCCGGGCATTCCCGGCATCGAATCCTTCGCGGGTCACTGCTTTCACACAAGCCGTTGGGACTACGCCTACACCGGCGGCGGCCCGACCGGCGAGGCAATGGACCATCTGTTCGACAAGCGGGTTGGCATCATCGGCACCGGCGCAACGGCGGTGCAGGCCATTCCTCACCTGGCTCGGGATGCCGGTGAGTTGTTCGTGTTTCAGCGGACGCCGTCTTCGATCGACATCCGAAACAACCGACCAACCGACCCCGACGAGTTCGCGGCGCTGGAGCCCGGCTGGCAACGGTGCTGGCTGGAGAACTTCGCCACCCTGCAGACCGGCGGGTTCACCGACGAAGACCTGGTGATGGACGGCTGGACCGATATCGCCAAGCGCATCCGCGACCGGGTGATCGTCGAGATGACCACCACCGGCGAGGCGTTTACCCCCGAATTGGTCGCCCGCGCGTACGAAGACTCCGACGACGAAAAGATGAACGAAATCCGAGCCCGGGTCGATGAGATCGTCACCGACGAGACCACCGCCGAGGCGCTCAAGCCCTGGTACCGGCAGCTGTGCAAGCGGCCCTGCTTCCACGACGAGTACCTCGATGCCTACAACCGGCCCAACACCCACCTGATCGACACCGACGGGAAGGGGGTCGAGGCGATCGACGCCACCGGCGTTTGGGCGGCCGGAAACCACTACCCACTCGACTGCCTCGTCTTCGCCTCGGGCTTCGACGTACACCTGGCCCACTCGGCCACCTACGAGACCACCGGACGGGGCGGGCGGACGCTGAGCGAACATTGGGCCGATGGCATGCGCAGCCTGCACGGCAACCACGTGGCCGGATTTCCCAACCTGTTCATCGTGGGGTTGAACCAGGGCGCCAACCTGATCTCCAACGTGACCCACAACCTCACCGAGGCCGCCACCGCCATCGCAGCGGTCGTCGCCCACGCCCTCGCCGTTGGAGCCACCGAGGTGGAGGTGACCGCTGAGGCCGAGGAGGCCTGGGTGGCGCAGTTCGAGGGCTCCACCCGCGGATTTCTGGGCAACCTCGACTGCACGCCCGGCTACTACAACAACGAAGGGGCCGACCCCACACCAGCCCAGCGGCTCAACGCGTGCGGCTACCCCGACGGGCCGGTCGCCTACTTTCAACTCCTCGACGCGTGGCGCACCAGCGGCGACTTCGACGGGCTGACGTTCAACGTTCAACCCAAGGTCGCACCGGGCCCCAAGAGCACGGGGTAACCGTCGGCGTCACCTCGCCAGATCGTGTTGTGGTGCAATCGCACGCAGGCGGAGGTACGCCAGCACCGTGACCGCGCCCGCCTCAGTGAGGTACGCACGAGGCGGTTCCACTCGCCTGAACGGGTCCTTGGCCCACCGGCCCATCTGGTACTTCATGACCCCGATCACCCGCCACCAATGCCATCGGTCCCAAATACTCAAACCAACCTCGTGCTGGTCGAGGGATCCCTCATCGGTTCGCCAGCCCAGTTGGTTCACCACCGGCATCAGTTCCTCCGCCAGCGCGTCGCCGACGGCGTCGCCCTCGACCATGCGCATGCCAACCAGCTCGGCCATCATCGCCTCGAGCTCGTCACCACCCCTCAGGCTGGGAACCACCAGGCGCCACAACGACACCGGGTCGGCCAGCGATGAGGCCCCCAACTTGG
The DNA here is from genome assembly GCF_000299415.1 of Candidatus Microthrix parvicella Bio17-1. Classification (NCBI taxonomy): domain Bacteria; kingdom Bacillati; phylum Actinomycetota; class Acidimicrobiia; order Acidimicrobiales; family Microthrixaceae; genus Candidatus Neomicrothrix; species Candidatus Neomicrothrix parvicella. The sequence continues at coordinate 364,282 of NZ_AMPG01000003.1, read as the reverse complement.
TGAGCTTGAGCGTTCGGCCCGTGCGTCGGGTGAGGCGCAACCGGGTTGCGGCCTCACGTAGGTGCAAAAGTTGATGCACCTCGCTCTCGCTGCGGGGCGCCCTGTCGTGATCCCACCAACCGAACCGCTCGGCAGCCGCCCTCACGGTGACGGGCGTCAGGTATTGGGACTGGGTGAGGTTCGCACCCTTGGCGGCCTCGCCCAGCAACCACAGCATCGGTGCCAACATGGTCTCGACACCCTCGGGCGGCTCAATCGGGTTCAGGAGGCGGTTGGCCACCTCGGATCGCCATCGCTGCAACTGCGGCACCCGCACCGCCCCGATCCACGATTCCACCCGGTCGGTGATGATCATCGTCAATCGGGTCTGCCCCGGCGGGAACTCGACCGGTCTGTTGATGACCTCCGCGGTCACCTCGAGGGCGCGACGTTTCCACGCTGCTCCGTCGGGTCGCAGGCCGGAACGCACCAGTTCCGCCTCCAACGCATGTTCAACCGCGGTCAGCGCGTCGGACTCCTCGCCGCCCATGATCGACCCCCAAGCAAACTCCTCAAGGTCGGGCGCCACCAGCCCGGACGCCTTGCGGGCCGCAAGCGCCTCCGCATGTCCTGACTCGGGGCCCTCACCCCAAGCCTCCAAGATGCGTGCCGTCTTGTCCGAACGAGCGATTTCGGCGTATCGATCAAGTCCCAGCCCCTCCAGCAACGCCGCCGCGCCGGCGACGGCATCCTGCCAATCATCGGGATCGAGCCGCTTGGGTACCCGCCACCACAGCGTGTCCTGCAGGTAGGCCTGACCCAGTACGTCGACGTCCTCACCAGCGGTCAGCAGGTTGGCGGCCAATTCCACGAAGGGGCCAAGCGACGGGTCGCGCTTGGTTGCGGCGGCAACCACCTGTTCAACGGTTGGTTTCATGAAGTCCATGGTGCCACCGTCCCGCTCCGGGTTCGCCATCACGGCGACCGCTGCGGTGAGGTGTGCCCGGCGCTTCTACGCTGACCCAATGCGGGTTGCATTCGTCACCACCGATGACCTCGACGCCCTCGGCACCGAGGACGTGGACCGTCCGATCAACGAGGCTGCCTTCGCCGCTGCCGGTATCGACCTGCACCACCGGCCGTGGACGCAACCGGCGAACTGGGAGGACTACGACCTGGTGGTGATTCGATCACCTTGGGATTATCCCGAGCGCACTCCGGCCTTTTTGGCCTGGCTCGCCTCGGTGGAACACCTGCCCACCTTGATGAACCCGGCTCCGATCATCCGCTGGAACCTGGACAAGCGATACCTCACCGAGCTGGGCGATGCCGGGGTCTCAGTGGTGCCTACCGGGTATGCCACATCGCTTCATGAGGTTGATGAGCTGCTGGCCGACGAGGCCAACCACCTGGCCCTGCGCGACACTCCGGCCGAGGTTGTGGTGAAACCGACCATTTCGGTTGGGAGTCGCAACACCGGCCGGTTCGCCGTTGAAGACCCGGCAGCCCGCGCCCTGGCCGAAACCATCTTGGACTCCGGCGGCACCGTGATGATTCAGCCCGCCATCGCCTCGGTGAGCAGGCGGGGCGAGGTGGCAGCGGTCGTCTTCGACGGCGCCATCTCACACGGTCTGGTCAAAGGACCGATTCTGGACGTTGGGGGCCGCCTGCTCGGGGGCGGCTATCAGGAGGCGGTGTCGGCCACCGAGCTTTCCGCCGGACATCGAGACGTTGCGCTGCGCGCGGTGGAGGAGGTGCGGGCGTTGGCTGAGCAGCGTGGCTGGGTCGCCCCCGGCGAACACCTGCTCTATGGCCGCTACGACCTGGTGCAGTTGGACGACGGCTCCCAGGCGCTGCTGGAGGCGGAGCTGTTCGAGCCGTCGTTCTTTCTCCAGGTCGATCCCGGCGCACCGGAACGCCTCGTCCAGGCGGTGCGTCGTCGTGCGCTCCAGGTCGCCGGGCAGCGCTGACCCAACCGGGGGTTCACCCAGCCACGATCTCGCCCAAGGACGACATCGGAGCCTCGGCTGACGTTGGCTCGACGCCAACATGGTCGCCAGCGACGGCCTCACCGCTGTCGGGTCGGGACCGTGCCGCAGCATCATCACCAGGCAGCAGGCGATCGATCAGCACGGCGGCGAGCACCACGATGGCCACCTCGGCAGGAACCCGGAACCGGGTCAGACCGTAGAGCAGTGCAGCGGTCACGGTGACCATCACAAACGTGGCCAACAGCGGCCACACAGCCGTGCGCCGACGCCACAGCACCACCACTCCGGCCATGGCAGCGGCCATCAGCGGGTAGTAGACCCACGTGCCGATCAGGCTGAGCGACCGTTCACGGCCCTCGCCCCTGCTGTACTCCGCCATTTGGGTGGGCTTGTAGACGCCCCACACCCGGCCTATCCGGGCCGCCAGCACTGCGGGAACGCGGTCGAGGTGATCACCCACGTACTCGATGGCAGCGCTGCGGTAGGCCGCCGACACCTCCGACTGATCGCCCTCGGCGGGCACGTCGTCAGCGCAGAACCCATTCCACAGGCCCGTAATCGGACCGAAGTACACGCTGTCGCAATTGGCGCCAATCAAGGTGAGCCCGTCGTTGGTTGACACCAACACCGGCCGTTCAAACCGGATGGCGTTGTAGATGGTCCACGGAGCCATCATCATCAGAGCTGCGGCACCAACCACGGCCAACCTGATCACCTTCACCCGCAGTTCCAGGTCAACCCGCCACAGCAGGACGGGCAGCACGACCAGCGGCAGATACATCGCCAATTCGGCTCGCGCCAACACGGTCAACCCGATTGCCGCCCCCAACCAGAGCGCTGCCCACACGGTTGGTCCACGGATCAGGCGGTAGGTAAGCCACAGGCAGGTGGCCATACCCAGGGCGGTGAGGGCCTCGGACATCACGACACCGTCGTTCATCCACAGGTTGGGGTACAGCGCTGCGATGCCTGCGGCGATGAGCCCTGCTCGTTCGCTCATCACCTCGCGGCCCAGCAGCCCGATCATCAGCACCGCTCCCGTGCCGACCAACGCCATGGTGAGGCGCTGCGCCATGACGTTGTCGCCCGGCAGCAAGGCTGCGGGGGTGGCCACAATCGCGGTCAGCGGCGGGTGATCGGCCGCCTCGCCGCCGCTGAAGGGTCGATCAAATCCATCGCCGTTTGCGAGCACCTCGGCCTGGAGCCCGTAGTAGTAGGCATCGCCGCACACCACTTGGCCACAGGCATCACCGTTGGACTTGGCAATCACGATGTAGGCCACCCGAACCCCGAGCGCCACCAATCCAATGAGCGCCAACCCCACCAGAAACCCGCGTGACCACGGAATCGCGCGGGGCGAGGCCGACAAGTCGGACGATGCCGTCAAGTCAAGGGACTCGGTCGCGTGGGGTGAGTCAATCGGGTGGGGTGAGTCGGTCGGGTGGGGTGAGTCCGAACCCGGTGATGCTGTTGGATGAGACCCGCCGTCGACCTCAGGGTTCGCATCGCGGTCGGCCTGCCCATCTTCACCGAGCGGTCCTCCTGTTGCCGAAGCATCGAGTTCCGTCGGCGAATCGCCTGCCGGTTGTGCCATCGAGCGACATTCCCCTCGGAGGGGCCCCACGCGAGCCCCGACCTCGCCATCGTAGAGGCCGGCGGAGCCGCAGTTGCCAGCGGACTGGGCCGCTCCGGCGGCGAGTTCCGTTCCCGTGTTCCCTTCGCACCCCTCGCGGCCTTCGCCCCCTCGCCCTTCGCCCCCTCGCCCTTCGCCCCCTCGCCCTTCGCCCCCTCGCCCTCTCGCCCCCTCGCCCTCTCGCCCCCTCGCCCTCTCGCCCCCTCGCCCTCTCGCCCTCTCGTCCCTTCGCCCCCTCGCGGCCTTCGCCCCCTCGCTCTCGCCTGGTTGTTAGGGGATGGTTTCGCTGTGGCGTTGTGAGTGGAGGGTTTGGCCGGAGGGGGTGGTCCAGTGGAAGGTGCCGTTGGGTTGGCCGTTGGGGTGGTGGTTGGGTGACATCTGCCAGTGGTGGCGGTGGGTGATGTCGTGGTGGGTGGTGCAGAGCAGTGCCATTGAGTCGAGGTTGGTGGGGCCGCCTTTGGACCAGTGGATGGTGTGGTGGGCTTGGGTCCAGCCAATGGGGGTGTCGCAGCCGGGGAACACGCAGCCGCCATCGCGGACCCGGAGGGCGCGTTGTTGTGCGGGGGTGGCGGTGCGGACTGCTCGGCCCATTTGGAGGATTTCGTGGGCGGAGGTGGTGACGAAGGTGTGGATGGTGGGGTTGCAGAGGAGCCGCCAGAGGTTGTTGTCGGCGAGTTTGGCGGTTCCGGCGAGGACGTCGCCGCGTTGGCCGAGGATCCGTCGGAACCAGTCACGGGAGGTTTCTCCTCCTGGTGGGGCCTGCGACACCACCAACGGATCGGCAGGGTTGGCAGGGTTGTTGTTTCCCTCGTCGTTGCGACCGTTCGTGGGAACGTCACGGTCGTTCGGTGTGGGAGCCTGCCCACGACCGGCAGCGGTACCCCCGGCAGCGGTACCCCCGGCAGCGGGATCGTCGGCGCGGTGATCCCCGGCAGCGGGAACCTCGGCAGCGGGATCGTCGGGGGGCGGATCCCCGGCGGCGGGAACCTCGGCAGCGGGAACCTCGGCAGCGGGAACCTCGGGGGGCGGATCCCCGACGGCGGGATGTTGGGCGTTGCGGTCTGCGGGGTTGGTGGTGTTGGTGTTGGTGGCGGGGATGGGTGCGGCTTCGATGTCGAGGTTGATGTGGGTGACGGGACCGCCGGTGGACTGCTCGGAGGAACCCCGGCGTAACAGGTCCAGCAATGCTCGTGCTCGGAGGACCGCCCGGGTTGGGACTCTCAGGTCGGGGGTAAGGTTCGTGTCTCGGCGGGCCTGGCGGTACAACCGGTCGGTGTGGGCCTCGACCAACTGTCGGATCTCCTCCGCGGTCGACCCGGTGAAGGTGCCCTTCAGATCAACGAGACCGTCAAGGGTTTCGGACAGAAACACCTTGTCGTCGTGTTCGACCGCAGGTTCGGGGCCCTCAGTGTCCAACAGGGCACACACCGCAGACAGTTCGCGTCGCCACGAACCGAACCGGCGTCCCGTCACACGGCCCAACAGTTCGTCCTGGAGATCAACCAACGCTGTTTCGGTGCGGTCGTTGGAGGCACGCACCAGCGCCGCACAATAGGAGTGATCGATCTCACCTGCGGCCAAGGCTGCTGCGAACCGGTGGAACGTGGAATCGAGTTTGGCGGCGACCCGGGTGGTCTCAGCAGCCTGGGGGCCTGGGACCTCCTGGGTGCGGCTCAGCCAGGACGTGGTGCGTTCACCGAGTTGGTTGAGTGACGCGTTGGTGTCTTCAAGGCGGGCGATCATCTGGGCTTCGGCCGATGCCAGGAACCGGCGACACAAGCCGATCGCCTCGACCGCGACCATCAAATCAGCCACATCCACCCCACCCCCAGCACCGTCGGCGGCAGCAGCGGCGGCACCGTCGGCGGCGGCACCAGCGGCACCGTCGGCGGCGGCACCAGCGGACCCGGCATCTGCCGTGCCTGCAGCAGCGGCTACACCCGGGTTGGCGGTGCCGGACTCGGCATCGTCGGCATCGTCGGCAACGTCGGCAACGTCGGCAACCGAACCCCACAACGGTTGGCGGGGCTGTGCTTTGCCGACTCCTCGCTCGACCAACAGGCGTGCCGCGTCGGCCACCGAACCCGCCAACACGCTGACCGGCACCGAGGACCCCCGATCGGGGTGCCACCGTGCGTCGACCTCGGCGGAATACACCGAAAAGTCTTTCGCCTCAGTCGTGTCGAAAACGTCGAGCATGAGGCCAGTATGACGATGGCCTGTGACAACGAAGCCGCCACAACACCCACATCAAGAGGAAGTCCCAGGACACTTGGCTGGTGATCGAGACGGGTTGTGGCCGGCTACGCTGGCGCCCTCCATGACCCTTCGCCCCCAGCCCCCGACTCCGGTGACCGAAGTGCACGACAGCGCCGCCGAAGCCCTGGCGGCCGTCGACCAGCAGTACACGGCCAACCGCCGCACCCTGGTTGCGTTGTTGGCCTCAGCCAACGCCCCGCTCAGCCTGCCCGAGATCATGGAACTGCAGCCCGACCTGGCGCAGAGTTCGGTCTATCGAACCCTGGGAGTCTTGGAACAGGCCGGCGTGGCGCTTCGAATTGTCACCGGGGACGAATTCGCCCGATTCGAACTGGCCGAGGCGCACAGCGGCCTCCACCATCACCACCTGATCTGCACCGCATGCGGGTCGGTCGAGGACGTGACCCTTCCCAGCGACGTCGAGGCAGCGGTCGTCAGCGAACTGGAGGCGCTCGCACACCGGCATGGGTTTGCTCCGGCCGACCATCAGGTGGATCTGATCGGCGTGTGCGCAGCGTGCCAACAAGCGGCCTGAGAAGGCGTCCGACCGAAGGCCCCCATTGAGAATGGGTATCATTTCCGGATGCGCCCCACTCGAGTTCTTCGCAGCGCTGCAGGCGTCCTGAGCGTCGCCATGCTCGTCGGCCTGGCAGCGACCGCCTGTGGGACGGGCGAGCAGGCCGATGCCCCGCAGGGTGATTGCCCGGTGAAGCCGGTGCGGGTCGTCGCCACCGTTAATCAATGGGGCGAGATCGTCGAAGCGCTCGGCGGGGACTGTGTGGCGGTGGACACGATCATCTCCGGATCAGCCGCAGACCCCCACGACTACGAGCCGTCACCCGCCGACAGCGCAGCGTTTGAGCAGGCCCAACTGGCCGTACTCAACGGACTCGGGTACGACAGCTGGGCCCAACGGGCCCTCGACCAACTCGGCGATGACGGACCCGAGGTGATCGACGCCGGCATCGTCTCCAACCTCACCACCGGCGACAATCCGCACCTGTGGTATTCCCCGGCCGCGGTGCGCTCCACGAGCCAGGCGATCACCGAGGAACTGACCGACCTTGCCCCCGACGCAGCCGACTACCTCGACCAGCGCTCCACGGCGTGGGCGGCAGCGCTCCAGCCCTACGACACGGCGCTCGACGATCTGCGGGATGCAGCCGACGGCGCCGCTTTCGCCTCGACCGAGCCGGTGGCGGACGACCTGTTGGAGGCCGCCGAGCTGCGCAATGCCACACCTCGGGGGTTCCGGGCGGCTGCACTCAACGAAACCGACCCTTCTCCCGCAGATCTGGCTGCGTTCGAGAAGCTGCTCACCTCGGGCGACGTCGCCGTGCTCGTCGTCAACCCACAGAGTGAAAGCCCGGTGGCCGACCAGCTGCGCCGAACCGCCGAAGCTGCCAAGGTGCCGGTGGTTGAAGTGACCGAGACCGTGCCGGCCGACACTGACGGGTTCATCCCCTGGCAGGTCGCCCAGATGCGGACGCTCACGAGCGCTGTCGCCTCATGAACGGCTCTGACGCGAAGCGTCCGGTCGTCCGTTTCTCCGACGTCGCAGTCGTTCGAGGTGGCCGAGAGATCTGGTCGGAGGGCACCTTCGAAGTCCCCCGCGGTTGCATCGTCGGAGTGATCGGTCCCAACGGCTCCGGCAAAACCACCTTCCTGAAGCTGCTGCTGGGCCTGCTCACCCCGAGCACCGGCAGCATCGAGGTGCTGGGCGAAACACCCCGTCGGGGCAACCCTCGCATCGGATATGTACCTCAGAACTACACCGCAGCCGTCGGCGATGCGGTGCGGTGCCGCGACCTGGTGCACCTGTCCCTGCTGGGCACCCGCTGGGGCGTGGGCCAACGCAACCTCCAGCCTCACGCCCTCGTCGACGAGGCATTGGCCGCCGTCGATGCGACCGGCTTCGCCGACGAGCGAATGTCGCAGGTGTCCGGTGGGCAACAGCAGCGGGTGGCGATCGCTGCGGGGCTGGTCAACTCGCCGGACCTGTTGTTACTCGACGAGCCGTTGGCCAACCTCGACATGCGTAACCAGCGCCAGATCGCTGCGCTGCTCGGCCGCCTCGCCACCGAGCGAAACATGACCGTGTTCGTCGTCGCCCACCAGCTCAACTCGCTGCTCGAGGTGCTCACCAGCGCCGTGTACCTGCTGGACGAACACGCCCACTACGACGTGATCGGCAAGGTCGTCGACGAGGAACTGCTCAGCCACCTGTACGGAACGTCAATTGCGGTGGTCCGGACCCCGCAGGGTGATCTGTTCACCCGCAACGCCTGATGGGTCTGCTCGCACAGATCGGCTACCAAAACAGCTGGATCGAGGTGCTCGGCGCCACCTTCATGCGCCACGCGTTCATCGGCGGAACGCTGGTGGCGTTGGCCTCCGGGTTGGTCGGGTACTTCGTAGTCGTCCGTCGTGACGCCTTCGCCGCCCACGCCCTGGCCCACATCGGGTTTCCGGGAGCCACCGGGGCGGCCTTGATCGGAGCACCGGTCACGCTCGGTCTGGCGGTGTTCTGCGTCGCCGGGGGCCTTGCGATCGGAGCGTTCGGCAAACGGGTGGATCGACGGGAGGTGGCCACCGGCACCGTGCTCGCCTTCGCCACCTCGCTCGGCGTGCTGTTCGCCTCGATGGCGACCGACAGCACCACCAGCGTCACCAGCGTGCTGTTCGGCAACCTGTTGGCCATCTCCGCCGAGCAGTTGATCGTGTTCGGCACGATGACCGCCGTGCTCGTCGTCGCGATGGTGATCATCGCCAGGCCGCTGTTATTTGCCTCGATCACCCCGGAGGTGGCCGAGGCGCGCGGCGTGCCGGTCCGCTCCCTGGGCATCGCCTTCCTGGTGCTGTTGGCACTGGTGGTCGCCATGGCCACCCAGGTGGTCGGCACCCTGTTGCTGTTCGCCTTGGTCGTCACGCCGGCCGCCACCGCACTGGTGATCACCGCCCGGCCGATCGCCGCGGTCGCCATCGCCACAGGGATCGCCCTCGGCTGTGTGTGGGGCGGCCTGGTGTTGTCGGCGATGTTCAACCTGCCGCCCAGCTTCCCGATCGTGTCGCTCGCCTTCGGCGGTTGGCTGGCCGCACTCGCCCGCAGCCGTGTACTGGAACGTTCCGGCCGGCCGACGGCGTCCGCATCTACCCTGGGGCGATGACCGAACCGGCCCCGTGGTGGCGCAGCGCCGTCGTCTACCAGATCTACCCACGCAGCTTCCGTGACACCTCCGGCAACGGGGTTGGCGACCTGCGGGGCATCATCGACGGGCTCGGCCACCTGGAAACCCTCGGCGTGGATGCCATCTGGTTGTCGCCGGTGTTTCCATCGCCGATGGTGGATCACGGATATGACGTGTCGGACTACTGCGACATCGACCCGCTGTTCGGCACGCTGGCCGACTTCGACGAGTTGGTGGAGGCGGTGCACCAGCGAAGCCTTCGAATCATCCTCGATTGGGTGCCCAACCACACCAGCGACGCCCACCCATGGTTTATTGAATCTCGCTCGTCGCGGGACAACCCCAAGCGCAACTGGTACCACTGGCGCAACGACAACCCCGGCGAGTTGCCCAACAACTGGACCCGGGCGTTCCCTGCCGGCGAGCCCGCATGGGCCTGGGACCCGGGCAGCGAGGCCTGGTACCTCAACCAGTTCAGCCCCGAACAGCCCGACCTGAACTGGTCCAACCCCGAGGTTCGGTCCGCCATGGCCGACTCCCTGAGATTTTGGTTGGACCGGGGCGTGGACGGGTTCCGCATGGACGTCATTCACTTGATCGGCAAAGACCCCGCACTGCCCGACGTACCCGCTGAGTTGGCGGCGTTGCCGGCCGTGGTGCTCGTCGACGAACCGGCGGCTCACGAGTACCTACGAGAGATCCGCGCGGTCCTCGACGGTTACCACGGCGACCGCGTGGCCATCGGCGAGGTGTACCTGCTGGATTCCGCCCAGATCGCCACCTACTACGGCAGCAACGGCCCCCCGGGAAGTGACACCGCACCGGAGCTTCACCTGGCGTTCAACTTTCCTGCCATGTTCGGGCCGTGGGATGCCGAGGCCTGGCGAACCAACCTGGCCGGCGCCGACCAGCACTTCGCCTCAAAGGGCCTGCAAACCACCTGGGTCTTGTCCAACCACGACAATCCTCGGCACCGCACCCGCTTTGGCGGTGACGAGGCCGTGGCTCGTGCCGCGGCGGTGCTGCTCCTGGGACTCCCGGGAACGCCGTTTCTCTATGCCGGAGAAGAGTTGGGCCTGGAGGACGCCGATGTGCCGTCCGAGGCGATCGTCGACCCATCCGGCGGGCGGCGCGACGGGTGCAGGGCGCCCATCCCGTGGACAGCCGAGGCGGGCCACGGTTGGGCGTCGGCCAGAACGTGGCTGCCGTTCCCGCCCGGGTCCAACGTCCACAGCGTTGCGGCACAGGGCGACGACCCTCGTTCGATGCTGGCCCTCTACCGACACCTGCTCGCGGTCCGCTCAGCCTCCGATGCGCTTCGGCTGGGCCACCACGAGGTCGTGCAGGCCGACGATCAGGTACTGGCCTGGGTTCGCCCTGTCGCAGACGGCGGCCAACAAGACCGCGCCCAACAGCACGGCGCCCAACAGCACGGCGCCCAACAGCACGGCAGCACCCAGGTTGGCGACGTGCTGGTGGCGGTCAACTTCACCGCCGGGCCCGCCGGTCTCGACGACCGTGCCGGGTGGACCGTGCTTGCGTCATCGAATCCCAGTCGTGCGATCGGCGGAACCATTAGTGACCAACTGATGGAAAACGAGGCGCTCTGGGCGGCCCCGCCGCGTTGAACAGCCCTTCCGGCCGGGCCCCACTGGGCATCGCACGTAGGATGGACGGTCGATGTCGACCCCGTGGAACCTCACCAACCCTCCCACCGACGTCGACATCGCCGCCGCATTGCGGGCGTTCCCCGTGGTCGCCGACTCGCTCCGGGCCACCGAGCACCTCCCCAACCGCATCGTTCCCTTTCATCATGTCTGCGGGTTCAACCAGCTGTTTCCGTGCCTCAGCCCCTTGGGGCTCAGGCTGCTGCAACTCGACAGGTTTCACCGGGGCGTCACCCGGGAGCTGGCTCTGGCCGAGGCCCCTGACATGCCGCCCGAGTTGGTCGACGCCGAGGCATCCAACCTGGTGATCGCCGGCTTGGCCCATCTGAAGGACGGCCAACTGCGATCGCACTCGGACATCGCCCGGTACATACCCATGGCACTGCCCATGTTTGAGGACGATGCGTCGTCGATCAACACCAATCGGCTGGCCACCGCATGCCGTCGCATGGGCATCAAGCCCGGCCTCACCAAGGCCGAGCGGGCCGAGGCGTTGCAGCAGGCGCTGCGCGACCCGGACGCGGTGGCCCACTCGCTGTCGACCGCCGGCCCCGAGGCGCGCCGCATGTTCGAACGCATCGTCGAGCTGACCACCGTGGATCGCTACGGGTTCGCCGATACCGACGAGCCGGCCGGGTACGTCCCCCTCGACCGACTGGTACGGGAAGAGTCGCGGGACTACTGGGCCGCCTCCCGAGACCTCGTCACCGCCTTCTCCGGGCGCAGCGTGTCCACGCCCGTCGGTGAGCTGATCGAACGGGCGCTGATCAGCACCTCGCACGGCTGGGGCGATCAGCTGTGGTTGTACCTGGACGTAGCGCACACCCAAGGCCTCTCCCTGGGTCCGGCGCTCGTGCCCCCGCCGGTCATCGATGGCAGTCCCGTGCACGAGACGCCCACCGCGCCCACCAGGGTGGTGGCGCAACTCGGCGACGTGGTGGCCTACCTGGGCGACCACCCGGTGGAGGGCAAAAAGTCGGGCGACCGTCGGGCACCGGTTTCCACCTGGCGCAGCGCGGCCAAGGCCACCGCAATCCCCAAGGAACTCGGCGTGCTGTTGGGCGGCCTCGCCGCAGATCTTGGCTTGATCTACGCCCGAGCACTGCCCGCACGCGGCCGAGGGCGCAAGGTGGAGCGGCCGGTGCAGTGGCTGGCGAACCCACGTCGACTCGCCGCCTTCGGACAGCTGGACGTGGGCACCCGTTGGCTCAGCATCGTCGACCATTGGCTCGGAGGGGGTCGGGACGAGGACGCCTATGCCAACTCGGTCAAGCGGTCGGTCACCATGTCGGTCCTGGCATCCCTCCCCGATGGCGAGGCCATCGCGGTCGACGACTTCGTTGCGTTCGCCACCCGCCGTCATCTGGCGCTGAGCGACGTCAACGAGCTGAAGGGTCAGCTGGTGGCGGCAGCGTCGCTGGGCCTGATCGGCGATCCGGAGGTGCCCGGCCTGACCGCTGCCGGACGGGCCGCGATCGTCGGAGCCGACGCGGTCAACCAGCTGCTTGGCGGTGGGGCCCGCACGTTCTTGGTGCAGCCGGATCATTCGGTGATGGCGCCGCCGGACCTGGCCCCCGACGTCGCCGCCACCCTGATGCGATACGCCGACCTGGAAAGCGAGGGAGGCGCCTCGGTCTGGCGGCTCTCCGCCCGGCGGCTGGCCCAGGCGGCTCCCACCACAAGCCCCGAGGAGGTGCAGGCGTTTCTCAGCGAGGGCTCCTCGGTGCCGATACCCGACGCCGTGCTGCGCTTTGTCGGCGATGCCATGGGGTCGGTGTCACCGGTGACCGTGACGGAGGTGGGTTGCGTGATCACGGCGGCCGACCCGGTGGTCATCACCGATGCAGCTCGCCACAAGACCGCCAAGCTCACGGTGGTCGCCCCGGGCGTGGCCACCTCCCCGCTCGCCGCCTCCAGGGTGCGCGACGTGTTGGCGACGAAGGGGATCGTGCTGGCCTCCTCGGTCGCCAACGCAACCGAGACCGTGCTCCATCCACCGGGCAGTGCCCACGGTGCCGCCGACCATCCCGAAGGTGGCACGTTGCCGCTCCCCGTGAGCGATGCCGCCGCCGGCTGGGTGGTCGATCAGCCCGACCCCAAGGCCAAGCTACCGGCACCCAAACCGATTGGCTACGACAAGGCGCTCGTCGAGACCATCACCATGGCTGCTGCCAAAGGGACACACCGATGACCGACCCGACCAACCCTCTGATCGTGCAGGGCGACCTGTCCGTGCTCGCCGAGGTCGCCTCTCCTCGCTTCGAGGAGGCCCGCTCCCAGTTGGCCCGGTTTGCCGAGCTGGAGAAGGCACCCGAACACATCCACACCTACCGCATCACCCCGCTGTCGCTGTGGAACGCCGCGGTGGCCGGGCTGAGTTCGGGCGATGTGGCCGCCACGATCACCGACCTGGCGAAGTATCCGGTGGCACCGTCGGTGCTGGCCGAGGTGCACGATCAGATGAGTCGCTACGGGCGGCTCAGGCTGGTGCGTGACCACGACACCGCCGCCCTTGCCCTCACCTCGGCCGAACCGGCACTGCTCGAGGAGGTCAGCCGCGACAAGCAGGTGGCCGAGCTGCTGGGCGACCGTCTGGACGGCAACCGGTTCGCGGTGCGCGCAGGCGACCGCGGCGTGCTCAAGCAGGCGCTGATCCGGCTTGGTTGGCCTGCCGCCGATGAGGCCGGATACGAACGGGGTGCCCGCTTGGAGGGGGCCGAGCTCACCGCCGAACTTCGCTCGTACCAGGCGGATGCGTTGGCGGCCTGGTGGGCCCAGGGCCACGATGAGGGCGGCAACGGCGTGCTGGCGCTGCCCTGCGGTGCGGGCAAGACAATCATCGGACTGGCAGCCATTGCCACCGCCGGCACCCACACGCTGATCGTCGTGACCTCGATCAGCTCGGCACATCAGTGGCGCCGCGAGCTGCTGGCCAAGACCAACCTGACCGACGATCAGATCGGCGAGTATTCGGGCGACTCCAAGGAGATCCGTCCAGTCACCATCGCCACCTATCAGGTGCTCACCTGGGCCAAGCGTGGCATGGGTGCCGATGCCGACATGTTCGATCGACACCCGCACCTGAAGCTGTTCGACGAGCGCGGCTGGGGGCTGGTGATTTACGACGAGGTGCACCTGCTGCCGGCGCCGGTGTTTCGGGCGACCGCGCGCATCCAGGCCATCCGTCGTCTCGGGCTGACCGCCACCCTCGTGCGGGAGGACGGCAAGGAGAGCGATGTCTTCAGCCTGATCGGCCCCAAGCGTTTCGATGCTCCGTGGAAGGAGTTGGAGGCGATGGGTTGGGTGGCACCCGCCAGTTGCACCGAGGTTCGGGTGAACCTCACCGACGAGCAGCGCATGACCTACGCGGTGGCCGAGCCCGCCGAGCGGCACCGCCTGGCGGCCACCACGCCGTCCAAGCTGGTGGCACTCGACGCGCTGATGGAACGCCACAAGGGCGACCGGATTCTGGTGATCGGCCAGTTCCTCGATCAGTTGGCCACGGTCGCCGAGCGGCTCGGCGCCCCGCTGATCACCGGTAAAACCTCCCAGAAGGTACGCGACGAGCGTTTCGAGGCATTCCGCTCCGGAGAGATCGACGTGCTGATCGTGTCCAAGGTTGCCAACTTCTCGATCGACCTGCCCGAGGCCAACGTGGCCATCCAGATCTCCGGGCAGTTCGGCTCCCGCCAGGAGGAGGCCCAGCGCCTCGGTCGCATCATGCGCCCCAAAGCCGAGGGCGGCTCGGCCGAGTTCTACACCATCGTCGCGGCCGAAACCGTCGAGCAGAGCTTTGCCCTCAACCGTCAGAGGTTCCTCGCCGAGCAGGGCTACACCTACACCATCGTCGACGCCGCCTAGCCAGCGCGTTCCTGGGCGGCTACCGGGAGGTGTGGAGGTGTGCCGGTGAAACTGACCGGCACACCTCCACACCTCGGCTCCACACCTCGGCTCCACACCTCGGCTCCACACCTCGGCTCCACATCTCGGCTCCACACGTCGGCACCATCTGGCCGATGCCGGGTACAGCTAGATCTGGCCGATCCAGGCGTTGAGGGTCGCGGCGTCGGTGACGAGCTGCGCGGAATCGTCGTCGGCGACGTACTCCAGCAGCGCGTATCGAGGCAGATCACCGGACAGCGGCGGAGCCTCGGCGGCAACGGCCAGGGCGGGCAGCCACAGCTCGGCGCCGTCGGACAGCGGATGACGGTCGGCGATGCCGCCAGGGCCCCAGGTGAACACGTGCAGGTGGGCCAGTGAGTCGGCCACAGACTCCAGCTCGCCCAGCGCCTCGGCCTGGGTGAGCGCAGGGTCGGGTTGCCAGTGGGTGCGCAACGGATCGTTGCCACCCTTCAAAGCACAGCCTTCGAGCACGATCCGGGCACCGGCGGCCGTGTGGGTGAGCGTGCCGGGGTGGAACTCCAGCGCCACACCCAGGCGACGCCGGGCGGCCGCCTCGACGATGGCGGCGGTCGTGGCGATCACCGCCGTCCGGTCGGCCTCGCGTGCGTCGCTCTCGACGCCAAACGCCGTCCACACCCGCATGAGCGGGGCACCGAGCGCCTCGGCCGAATCGAGCGCTGCGCCCAGCTCGTCTGGCGGCAAGTCGGGATCGTCGAAGGGCGCCATGCCCAGGTAGGTGCCGTAGCTGGTGATGGCCACCCCGGCGTCGGCGCAGCGCCGGGCCACCGCCTCGGCCACCCCGGTCTCGCCGGGAGGCACGTGCCCGTCGGCGCCCCATTCGATCCCCGCAAGCTCGGCCCGCACGGCCAGGGCGACCACCTGGTCGGCGCCCAGGTGGCGCATCGTGATCGAACACATGCCGGACTTCAACGAGGGGGTCATCTCCGCACCTTTCGGCCGGCCCGACGTTTGATCGCCACCAGCTCGCGGCGTTCGGGCAACGCCTTGTAGTACTCGTCCAGCGGGTAACAGCCCGAGATCAGCCCGTTGCGGGGGCCGGTGGTGCAGTCGCTGAACGTGCGGCACACCAGCCGGGTGCGCAGCTCCTCACCGGCAAGCAGGTCGGCGGGCATCCACGGGTAGCTCAACATGTTGCGGCCGATGCCCACCGAGGTGATCGCTCCGGTGCGCACCTGGTGCTGGGCGACGTGGCCCAGCCACTGCTGGAAGTACGAGTAGCCGCTGCCGACGAAAGTGAGGTCGGGATGGGCACAGGTCAACCGCGCAGCCGCGTCCACCATGACCGCCGCGTCGATCAGCGGGTCGCGGGGAGGGGCATAGCCGTCGGAGGGCGGGAAGTAGGCGGGCCGCTGCGCGTGCGGGTTGTAGTACGGACTGCCGGCGGTCAGGCACACCATGCCGATCCCCAGCTCGCCGCACAGGCCGAGGAACCGGTGGGTCTCGGTCAGGTCGAGGCCCGTGCCGGTGTCGTCCCCGCCGAAGTTGGCGCCCGGCGCCGCACCCGGCGACGGCACCCCGATGCCGTCGGCGTCGCCCTCGTAGGGGCCCAGGTCATAGGCGGAAAGCCGCACCCCGATTGCCAGGCCGGGCGCCTCGCTGCGGATGCCCGCCACCACCTCCCGGAGGAACCGGGTGCGGCCCTCAAAGTCGCCGCCGTAGCGACCGGGACGGTCGACGCCGGTCAGCAGCTCGTGCAGCAGGTAGCCGTGGCAGTGCTTCACGTCGACGAAATCGAAACACGCGTCTTGGGCCCGTACCGCGGCGGCCACGAAGTACCCCACCAGTTCGTCCAGTTGGTCGTCGGACAACACCTCGGCGGCGCCGATCCCCTGGCGACGATCCAGTTCGGGGTGGAGATGAGCGGTTTGGGGCAGCGGTTCGCCCTCGGGGCGCGACCACCGTCCGGAGTGGGTCAGTTGCAACCCCACCACCAGGTCGTCGGCGCCACCCATCGCCTCCCTGTGTGCAGTCTCCAGCCCTTCACGCAACCCGGCGATCGCCGCGATGGTCGCATCGCCACTGATCAGCTGGTGGGGGTTGGCCCGCCCGTCGGGGTGCACGGCCACCGCCTCGCCGCCCCACACCAGCTTGGCGCCGCTCTCGCCGAAGCGCCGCCAGCGCCGGGCGACCAGCTCGGTGGGCGCTCCATCGGTGGTGCCGTCCCAGCCCTCCATCGGCAACGCGCAGAACCGGTTGCCCACCGCCAGGTCGCCCGCCGATGCGTCGGTCACGGTGAACGGCTGGGCCAACGCACCGTCGGGCTCAACCTCGGCGTCCACTCCCACGAGGTCGTCGATGCCCAGCTCGGTCAACCGCTGCGCGAACTCGTCGATCGTGGTGAGTCGCTTGATCTGTTTGATGCCGGTCATTCGCCCCCGTTCGGTACGTGCCCCGCCACTCTTACAGCAGACGCCGCACCTCCGCCGCTGCGACCCTGCCCGCGTCGTCCAACGGAATGGTCGAGCGGGTGGTTCGGCTCAAGACAAACGCTCCCTCCAGCAACATGATCACCACCCGAGCGAGCCCGGGCGCGTCGGCCTCGCCGATGCCGTGCTGAACAAACCTGGCGGCCGCTCGCCGCACCCAGTCGTCAAACACGGCCGCTGCGGAGCGACGCAGGTCGTCGTTGGTCGAGGCCACCTCGAGCGCGACGGTGGCGATCGGGCATGCGTCGGCAAAGTCTGACTCGGTCAGCGTCCAGGCGGCACCGGCGAAGAACGTCTCGGTGGCGCCGACCAGATCGGACGCGTCATCACCGAAGAAGAGGGGCGCAGGCCGATACAGCAGCGGCCTGGGAAGCGGCGCTTCCATACGAGGAACGCAAGGCGTTGCGTGCCCGAGACGCAGAGGTCGATGCCGCGTTCAACGGTATCGGCTAACTGACGGAACGCTCAGACCATCGCGGCCAGCCGACCGGCGATGTCGGCCAGCACCTCACGGTCGGCGTCGGGGCGCTGCGGCGCCCCGACCGGCGTGGCGTCGCTGTCGATCCAGCCCCGCAGCTTCAGGAACATCGCGGCGTCGTGGCGATAGCCGGGCACCGGCGGGCGGAACGCGAAAAACCCCAGGTACTGCAACAGGTCGTTGAGCTCGTCAAACGACGATTCCTCAGCGGCCCACCGGCGGTCGCGTTCGGCGAACGCGTCGGGGGCGAACGCCGACAGCCCCAGCAGGTAGTCCGAGCCATAGCGCACCATGTCGATCGCCAGGTCGTTGCCGGTGAACACCGAGAAGTCGCTGCGCACCTCGTTGCGCAGGGCCAACCGGGCCCACTCGGCCTGGCGCGACAGCGAGCTGTGCTTGGCGCCAATGCAGCTCGGGATGCCCATCAGCCCCCGGTAGGCGTCAAGTGAGTAGATCCGGCCGTAGGGCACAAACATGTCGCCCAGCTCAAACGCGATGAACCGGTCGACGCCGGAGCCCAGCCGCTCCTGGGCTGCCACCCACTCGGCCTCGTCGAGGGCGGCCAGCCCCCACGAGGGAAACAACACGGGCGTTCCGCCGGCTTCGGACACCTCGGCCATCGCCCGGGCGTAGGCGTCGTGGTCGTAGGCGTCGCCCTCGCCGTCGGCCACGAACGCGCCTGCGGCGAACCCTCCGGCGCCGGCCAGCGAGACCGCCACCGTCAGCACCCGGGTCCGGTCGGCCTCGGTCAGCAGTTGCACGTACCCGGTGTCCATGTTGACCGCCGGGATCAGCCCGGCGCCGAGGGTGCGCCCCAGCAGTGACTCGAACCCGTCCCAGTCGACCTCGGCCGTGTCGGTGTGGGGCAACAGCACCGCCGAGTAGCCGACGATTCGACGGCCGGGCACCACCGGCGGCAAGCGGAGAGGCACCAGTTGGTCGCTCACGCCAGGAGGTCCAAGTCCTCGGCTCGCACCTCGTGGCAGAGCGGTTGACCGGCCATGAACCGTTCCACCTCGTCGACGGCCAGGCGGCCCATGCGGGCCACCTCGTTGCCCATCGACCCGGCGATGTGCGGGGTCAGCACCGCGTTGGGCAGGTCCCACAACGGCGAGGTGGGCGGCAACGGTTCGGGGTCGGGGGTATCGATGAAGCACGACAGGCGACCCGACGCGCACTCGGCCTCCAGCGCGGCGGTGTCGACGATCGACCCCCGGGCGGTGTTGATCAGCCAGGCACCGTCGCGCATCAGCGCCAATCGTTCTGCGTCGATCAGGTGCCGGGTGGCGGGTAGCTCGGGTGCGTGCACGGTGACGATGTCGGCCCAGGCGCACATTTCGTCGAGCCCCATCCGGGTCGCACCCAGGGCGGCGGCCTCGTCGACCTCGACGAACGGGTCGTGGAGTCCGACCTCCACGTCCAGGCTGCGCAGTCGCTCCAGCACCATGCGGCCGATCTTGGAGGCACCGAACACGCCCACCTTCATGCCGTAGGTGCCCAGCGGGCCACAGGGTCCGGTGCCCATCACCGGCTGTTCGCCCCGCACCTCCCGGTAGGTGTCGCGCACCCGGAAGACGTCCTTGGCAATCATCACGATGGTGGCGAAGGTGAACTCGGCCACCGGTACCGCGTTGGCCGCAGCGGCCGACGACACCACCACGCCCCGGGCCCACAGCTCGTCGGTGACCACGCCCTTCACCGTGCCGGCGGCGTAGGCCAGCAGGCGCAGCGACGGCAGGCGGTCGAGGGCGGCGGCGTCCAACGCAGCGGCACCCCAGCCACCGATCAGCACCTCGACCGACTCCAGGTCGGCCGCCGGCGCACCCATCACGTCGATCGGCGCATCGTCGACCAGCGTCACCACCTCGGCGAGCGCCTGACGCACCTGCGGCGTCAGCAGCATCTCGTCCACGCCCGGCCACATCAGCAGCGCGGCGTTCCCTCGTTTGGCCACCGTCCAGCCTCCCCTGTCGACCGACGAAGCCTGCCACAGCCCAGCCCAACCCCGCCCGACCGACAACGGCGCCGCGGCGCCGTTTGCGCTGGTCCCCAAGCGGGTACTGGCTGTGGTCATGGCGCCCGTTGATGACACCGACAAACTCGACGACGTCGCCGACAAGACCAACGAGAAGCTTGATGAACACCCGTGGGCCGAGTGGCTGCCCAAGGCAGGCTGGCTCGCCCGGGGTTTCGTCTATGCGTTCATGGGCTGGACCGTGCTGTTGATCAGCTTCCAGAAGGACTCGGCCGACGAGGCCTCCTCCAAGGGTGCGGTGGTCGCGTTGGCCGACCAGCCGTATGGCCGGATTGTGATCGGTGCGCTGGCGGTCGGTTTGGTCGCACTGGTCGTATGGCAGGCACTGGCCCTGGCGCTGATTCGCGACACCGACGCCAAGTCGTGGTTCAAGCGGCTGAGTGGTGCGGGCACCATGGTGATCTACGCCGGGCTGGCGTTCACGGCCACGCGGGCGGCGCTGGGCATGAGCGCCGACAACGGCGGCGGCATCGAGCGGCTGTCGAAGGGGCTGTTGTCATCCACCCCCGGCCGCATCGTCGTGTTCGTCGCCGGAGCGATCGCCCTCGGAGTCGCCGGGTACCGGGCCTACAAGGGCTGGGAACACAAGTTTCTGAAGCATCTCGACCTGGATGGCTGCGACCCACGTCGCCGCAAGCTGATCACCCGACTGGGTACCGTCGGTTGGATCGGACGGGCCTTCGTGGTGGGGCTGGTGGCGGTGTTCTCGATGTGGGCGGCGGTCACCGCCGACCCCCGACAACGCCGTCGGCTTCGATCAGGGTCTGCGCAAGGTGTCGGTCACCTCGTGGGGCTTCGTGCTGGTGGCCCTCGCCGGCCTGGCGCTGATCGGCTACGGACTCTTCTGCGTCGTGTCGCTGAAGTACCGCGAGCTTCGCGACTGAACCTCGGGGGCCGTCTACGAGCCGACGCGGCGCTCGAGTTCTTGAGCCACGGCGCCCGGTTCGGTTCCGTTGAGGTCCACAAACTGCACCCGGGTTCGCAACAGGTCTTTGCCGGAGTAGCTCCCCGTGCAGCGAACCGTGCGATCGTCAAAACCACCGCCTGGGTTGGCGGCCCCGCTGCCCGCCTCGGCCGTGCACTTGGCTGTCGCGCTGTCATAGACGACCTCCACCGGCGTCGAGCCAACGGACCCCTCAGTTCGGTCCTCGCGGATTTCAGCGACTGCCACGTCAACCGCGTCGGAAGCGGCCTGCAACCGCTCGGTCGAGGTGCGATACGCCGAAGCGCTGCGAAGGCTGACCGTCGTGTAGCTCATCAATGCGACCACCGAGAGCATCCCGATGACCATGATCGACATGACCAGAATGAGCGAGCTGCCCCGCTGGCCCCTGCGCTCGTGCAACCGATGACGGAACACACTGGACACGTTCATCAGTCCCCCCACTTCACGACGAGCTGGGGCCCAAGCGAGTTGCGTTCCTTGGAACCGAAGCGCCACCCACCAACCCGACGATCGCCGCCCTCGTCCACGTCACGGTCGAGAGCCCAGCCGTTGTTCGGCATGGTCCCAGTGTACCAACGTTGCACGGTGCCAAGCACGGAGACCTTCACGTTCACGGGATTGTTCCCGAGACCACTTAACCCACCGGGACCAATGCTGAAGGTTCCGAACCAATCTGCATTGGAGTTGCTGCCACACGGCAAGTTGGTCGCCAATGGGAGTGGCGGATCGTCGGGCTTCATGTCCGGCATCGCAGACATCTGAGTACATCCATCGACGCCGTTCTCGTCCAACGTGTATTCACTCCACCGAAACGCCGGGGGAACCGTTGTCAATCGGAAGCTGGAGGGGGTCGACGGCTTGTCGTGCGAGTCCGTCAGGTTCAGCGACAACTCAGCCGAGGTGATGCTCTTGCCGCCCGGAAGGAGTCTGGGCTCGTCCTCGCCCCGGCAGGGAGACAGCAGATCGATCCTCATGAACCCGGTCTTCTTGCCGGAACCCTGAACGACGAACTCCACGTCAGTTCCGTAATACTTCGGATCATCTCTCTTTCTGGGCTGGGTGGAGATGTAGGTGTCGGCGCTGGCGTTCAAGGTGCACTGCTGCTTTGGTGGGGCCCCCGACTCAAGCGGCGTCTGCACGGTATTTCGCCGGCCCTCAACCGTGAACTTCAGGTTGGCGGCGGTCGTCACCGTCATCGACACCAACCGACATTGGTAGTCGCCGTCTGGCGTGGTCGGCGCTGTGTTGGCGACCGCCGAGGCCCGGCAGTTGACCTCCGGCTCGACGCCCGGATCGAGGTCCCGCACCACCGTGCCGACGGACGGGTTCTGCGCCAACGCGTCCGCCTGGTCGGACCCAGTGCACACCCGTCGTTCGAGCGTGTCCTTGTTGGTTGATACGGAGTAGCTGCGCACCTGAACGTCGCCGCCTTCCCGGCTCACCGCCCGAACCAAGCTCGGGCCACCGCCACACCCTGGCGTTCCACGGGTGACCGCCAGCTCGCCGGTTTCTGGTCCGGCCGATTGGATGTCATCGGCAAACATCGAGCCGGTTTGAAACGCCGAGGCGGAACTGGTCAGGTTTGCGACGGTCTCCGGCGGCGTGCGCATGAGGATGATCAATGCCCCGCCCAACCCGCCGAAGATGATGGTGGTAACCGCCATCGCCACCAACAGTTCGATCAGCGTCAACCCGGACTGGCCCCTACGCCGCTTGTACACGCCCCGAACGATCACAGCCCCGCCTCCACTTCAAAGGCCCATTGTTGGTTGGCCTTGATGGGCTCGACAGCGCACGCACGTTGACGGGCGAGCCATCCGGGCCCTGGCGCCTCGATGCAGAGGTTGCTGTTGACGCTGCTCAGCCACCCGTTGGAGTCGATCACCCATTCCAGGGCCGTATTGCTGCTGCCGATCGGGCAGGCGATCGTATTGGGCACCGCACCGTCACTATTGCCGTTGGCGTTCAGGCAGAACCCGAGGTTGGCAACGGGGCGAAACTGCCCGGTATTGAGCCGAACGAAACGCTGTTGCGGCTTGCCGCTGGACGAACACGGTCCACCCTGCACCCGCAGCGATCCGTTGCCCTGGAGCGCCTCGGTTTGGAGACACAAGTTGTCGCCCGGCGTACGCAACCGCCCGACCGTATTGGGCCGCGTGTTGAGCCCGTGGGCTTCGGCCACCCACTGCTGGTCGCCGGAAGTCGAGCAGTTCGTTGTGATGGCCCGGGCCCCATCAAGACCGCCCCGGATGCACACGCCCCGTGATACTCCAGCGGCAGTCACGTTCATGATCCGACCACCGTCCAGCTTCCAACGTTGGTTGGGGTTGTTGTCGGCGCAGGGGTA
Source organism: Candidatus Microthrix parvicella Bio17-1 (assembly GCF_000299415.1). NCBI lineage: Bacteria > Bacillati > Actinomycetota > Acidimicrobiia > Acidimicrobiales > Microthrixaceae > Candidatus Neomicrothrix > Candidatus Neomicrothrix parvicella. The sequence goes on along the minus strand of NZ_AMPG01000003.1, from coordinate 341,409 downwards.
CAGCAACGGGCCGGTTGAAGCCGCGTCGACACACTGGCCCGGAGTGCCGGTGGAGCGGATCATGCCGTTACTCATCAGCCGGAACGACTGGTTGGTGCGGGCGGAACCCAGGCACGGCATGACGACCAGTGGGTCGTTATTGGAGTATGAGGCTCGGGTTGTACCTGCAATGTCCAGGCAGCCATTGTCGGCGTTTCGGAACTGCAACGTGCTGGAGGGGGTGCCGGAAACATCCTCGACCGCCCAAGCTTGGTACTGCCTGGTGGAGTCACACGTCTGCACGCTGGAAAGGTTCGAACCGGGGTTGAACTCGGCGCATCGACCGGAGTCGCCTTGCCTGAACAGCGAACCGTCAACCCTCCACTCCTGATTATCCGCCGGGCTCTTGCAGTCCCAGGCCAGTAGTGCGTCACCGTTCTTGCCGCCGCCGTCGACGCACAGGTTGGGGTCGGAGGATGCCGAGGCGAACGCACCATTGTTCAGCTGCACGAACGCCTGGTTCGGGCGATCCGCACCGGAACACGGCAGGCCGGTGTAGGCCTGGCCCTTCGTCACCGTACCGAGCACATCGAGGCAGCTACCGCTCTTCACATTTCCAATCTGACGCAGCTGCCGGGTGTCGGTCGCGTCCTTAAACTCCCAGCGTTGCGCAGCATTGGTGCTGGCATTGGAGTCGCAGGTCTTCATCAACAACGGTGCGTTGTCCAAGCCACCCTGCAAACATCGGCCTTGGGGCGACGAGGTCTTCAGCTGGCCGTCTTCCGACAACGTCCAGCGCTGATAGACGCCGTAGTTGCAGCCGATCGGACGCACCGCCGCGTTCTCGTTGCCGCCGTTCCGTACGTCGAGGCACTGGCCGGGGTTGGCGGCCGAACGGACCTCGTACTCGTTGCCGACCTTCGCCAGCAACACCCCCTGAATGGCCCGCTCCGCCCCGCTGCACGGCCAGGCGATGGCGTTGACATTGATCTGCAGGTCGGCACAGCTTCCACTGTCGAGGTTGCGCATCTGGCGGCGCACCGAGGTGGTCGTGCCGAGTATCTCGGAGCTCCACTGCTGGGCCGGGTCGACGTTGTTCTGGTCCGTGGCACAGCCAACCAGGGTGAGACGTTGCAGGTTGCCGTTGCCCTGAACGCAGTTGGATCCCGACAACTGGAGCTGGCTCAACTCGGTGATCTTCCAGAGCTGTCGGCCGGCTTTGGCCCCGTAAATTGAGGCGCACTCCCTCACCATCAACGCACCGTCCCGGGTGAGGCACATCGCAGGGTTGGCCAACGACACCATCTCGTCGGTGTTGGTATGGATGAACGCCTGGCCAGAGCGATCGAGCCCGCCGCACTCGTAGGTCCACATCCACCGTCCTTCGGTGACTGCGCCGTCGGGTTCAAGGCAGTCGCCATTCAGGTTGTTGCGCAACTGCACCGGGGTAACGGATGCCGGGGAGTCAGCCGGTTCCAACAACCAGGCTTGGCCAGCGGCGTTCGAGTTGCAGGTGGCCAACACCAGAACTTGTCGACCGTCACCCGCCTGGATGCACCTGTCTTCATGGATGTTGCGAATCTGGTTTCCCTCGATCGCCCACAGCTGCCCGCTGCCCTGCGCGCATTGCTCGGCGGTCACAAGGCTTCCGGACGCCCGGTAGCCCAAACATGCGGCGGGGAACTGGCGGTTGACCATCCGCCCGTCGGGCCCTAGGTCCAATACCGTCCAGTTAAGGGAGGATGGTGATGAGGGGTGGGCCGTCGGGTTGGGGCCAGAGTGCGTGGCGGACGCGTTTGACGTGCCAGCTGACGTATTTGCGTTTGACGACCCGTGGGTTGGTGCGGAGCCGTCGGGGCGGGTTGAGCCGGTGGGCGAGCCTGCGGATTGCTTGGGTCCAGCGGCTTTCAGTGTGCTGAGGGGGGAAAGTCGCCCGGTTGAGCGATGGTGGCACGAGCGATGTTGATGGCAGCAACGAAAGAGACCCGGTCCGGGTCTCGGCCGGCGTGGTGGGCGGCTTCACACATCAACGTTCTGATGGCGTAGTGGCAACACAGGTGCCCCCAGATCTCTTGGTGGACCATGTCCGGCGACCTCGACCGGAGGACCACCCTCGCTCCGCGCTGATGGGTTTTCAACTCGTCGAAAGCTGTTTCGATCTCCCATCGTTGGGTGTACGCCACAGCGAGTTCTTGGGCTCCGATGTCGCCCGGGTCCATCACGGTGGTGAACAGCCGGATCTCCGAGGGTTCTTGGCCGGTATGGTTGTCGACGGTGTAATCGATCAGCCGAACCCGGAACGCCTTGCCCCGGCTGATCCCAGGGGTTTTCGGTGGGCGGATCTCCACGACCCACGACCCGTCGCAGAGTTCCTCAACCGGGCGGGGTTTGATCGATTTCGAGACCCGCCACAACAGATCCGCACCGGTCGATGCGGCCTGTTGCCACAACGCAGCACTGTAGAAACCGCGATCTGCGAGCAGCATCATGTCCGGGGCCAGCCGGTCGATCAACGGCCCGGCCAGTTCGCGTTCACCAGCCGAGTACACACCGATCTCCGCGTCGAACATCGCGTGGGTGCCACACTCAGCGACCGCAACAACCCGGGCCTGGGGGAACGCGGACCGTTCGCCTTTGTTCACCCCCGGCCGCCCAAAGAACCCGTCGTTGGCCGGGCTGTCATCAAGATCGAACGTGGTCCCATCAATCGCGACCAAACGACGGCCAGCCAAAAACGACCCCGGCGTATCAACCGTTGCGAGCGGGCCGGTCACCTGACGGAACAACTGCTCCACCGGCGCGGACCCAAGACGTTGACGGGCCTGGGAGATCGCCGACTTCGTCGGCAACTTCCAGGCGTCCTCCCACCCCGAAGTCCACGACAACCCGTCGGTCAACAACGCCAACACATCCACATACGAGCCGTCCGCGTAGAGGGCCATGCCCATCGAGTAATAGGCCATCACCCACGCCGGTAACGCCCGGTGGCGTTGCTCCTTCGCACCCGCCTCCAAGATCACCCGATCAACAGCATCTGGCGGGAACGCCCTCATCAACACCCCCACCGACACCAAATCCGACAAACGACGATCCGACTCGGGCTTCAACTGTCCAGCACGTGGCATCCACCCAAACTACACCAATGTGACCCTAACTGGACGGTATTGGCCCTAGGTCCCACTGCTGCGCCTTTCGCGTCGGTCCCAGGCACGGAAACGTCTGCGATGGACGGTATTCATACGCGAACCTGTCGTAGGGTTCGTTTCCTCGGCGGACCTCAACATCGGCGCAGCTACCCGTCGGCTTGCCATCGCTGCCAAGCGCAGTCAGGCGCACCGCTTGGATCGACGTTGAGGTAACCGGCGGTCCAAAGATCCATTGTTGTTCCGTTGAGCCATTGCACGCCTGGACACCCACGGCGCTTCCAAGCTTCTGCGAGGTAGCGACCAGACATCGGCTGGGGTCGCCCTGGTTCTTGATCGCCCTGCCAGCGATCTCCCACCTTTGGTTGGATCGACCGTTGTCACAGGTCTGAACGCTGGAGTCGGAGTTTGAGTCATTGGGCTGGATGCAGCCCAGGCCCGTGATCGTCTCGAATTGTCCCTCACCGGAGGCCGAGCCGGGCGTGTGGAGCCACAGTTGGTCGGGGCGCCCGGCACAGCCGATCGAAACGATGTCTCGGCGTCCGTCAACACCACCGTTGTCGATCGAGGCGCAGGTGGCGTATCGCACGTTCTGCAGCTGCATGCCAGGGTCGTAGTTGGGTTGAAACACGATCGACAGCGTCGGACGCTGGGAGGCATTCGGCCACTCGCGGGTCCGCATCCGAAATCCAGGCGCCGGAGATTCGCAATCCGCTCCAGAGGCTCCGCAATCCTGCTCAATGAGCCAGCCACGGTTGTTCTCGGGCGGCGCCTGATAATACAGCGAAACCTGATTGAGCAGGTTGACATCGGTGATGATCTGGTGCCGGGGGCTGAGGTCGCCAGAGCCCGTGCCGTGCTTGAACGGGATAGCTCCGCCGGGGTCCACCTCCAGGTCTGACCCCCACGTCATCGTGTCCTCGTCGTCTTTGTCCCAGCCCTTGGTCACACGACTCAGGGTGTGCTTGCAGGCCGTGGCGCAGTCGGGGCTCCCGCTCACCTGCCAGGTATACAGCCGCATCTCGACAGAGCGCACCGACATACCGACCGGGACCAGCTTGCCATCGTCACACTGGGCGGCGTCGGGACGTAGGTCGAAATGCACGAGACCCTGGCGCTGGGACCCCGGCGTTCCGGCGACGTCCATGGAGACCTCGCCTCCGTGGTTCTTCCCCGGCTCGTTCTCGTCGATGAACGTGTCCCTATCTGCGGTGACGTTGCACCGCACGGCCCCAGCCGGCACCTGCTCGTAGAGATCCGACAGCGTGCCGTCAAAGCGCTTCAGGATCGACAGCTTCCGAACGTCTTGCCCAGCATCATTGGCTGTTGAGACCGAGTACTCGACCTTCTGAATGCCGGTGTCGTCACCGGCGTTTGCGCAATTGTCATTGAAAGTGGCGGGGTTGGTGGAGCCTTCGTTCCAAAAGGAGACCTTGGTGATGTCGATGGTGGACCCATCGACATCGAGGTCGTCGGCCTCATCGATCCCGTTGGCCGCCTTGACCGCCTTGAGGTACTCATCCCCGGTTCCACACGCAACGTAGGGCGCGTCGGAGAACGCTTCGGAGAAGTTGCGAAGCACCACCTCGGATGTGGCTGCGCGTCGTTGCAGCGCACTCCCCTTCAGGGCGGTCATGACGCCCCCCAGCAACCCGACGACCACGATCGAGGTGATCGCCACCGAGACGAGCGCTTCGATCAGCGTGTACGCCGCCTGACCACGACGCGAGCGGCCTACGGGGCGGCGGCGTCCGGGTGCGGCCAGCCGGCGCGCGCGTGACGAGGTCCAATTACGCAACAATTTCATGAGGCCCCTCGGCGGCAGCGATCCGCCGTGTCTGTGTCCGAATTCACGCACAGTACACACGCGTTCACTTGAATGCTAGGCACACCAGAACACTCACGGGCGTCGTAGTGAACATTCAACGACCAGCGAGTGTGAGGTCACATTCACATTGGGCCAGGTGTTCTCCGCCGCCGAGATTCTTCATGAACGCCCCGATGGCTGGGGCCCGGGGAATCACCCCTCAGGTGGCCGACTCAGTGGGGGAGCACCGCCATTAAATAGTCGTGGATCAGGCCGTTGGTGCCCAGCCCGCTGCCCCGGTCGGCGCCCTCGGTGCCGTCGAGCGCGGTAAACCGTCCGCCGGCCTCGGTGAGGATGATCGACATCGGGGCCACGTCCCATTCGGCGACGATCGGGTCGACCATCGCGTCCGCCACCCCGGTGGCCACCATGGCGTAGCCATATCCATCACCCCAGGTGCGCAGCAACGCGCCGCAGCCGTGAACGGCAACCACCTGTTCGGTGCTCCACGACCCGAACCCGCTGGTGGTCAGCATCGCCGAACCCACAGTGTCGGTGGCACTCACCCGGGCCGGTCGTTCGCCGCGGGCGTCCGCGACGAAGCAGCCCAATCCGCGTCCAGCGAACACTCGTTGGCCCAAGGCCGGTAACTCGATCACGCCGACCGCAGGCCCGTGCTCATCCTCCACCGCCACCAGCGTGGAGTACAGCGGAACCCCGCGGGTGAAGGCCTTGGTGCCGTCGATTGGGTCGATGATCCAGCGGCGGCCGCTGCTGCCCGTCGACAGGCCCTCCTCCTCACCCAAAATCGTGTCATCGGGCGCGAAGTCGCCGATCAGCAAGCGAAGCCGTGCCTCAGACGCCTTGTCGGCCGCGGTCACCGGCGTGCCGTCGCCCTTGTGCTCCAGGTTCAGGTCGCTGCCGCGGAACCAGTCCAGCGTCAACGCGCCGGCCTCCTGGGCGAAGCGGCGGGCCGCCGCCAGCAGTTCGGGGTCTGCGGGGGGTGTGGTGCTCATGTGGGCGAGTCCTTGCTTGTGTCGGGCTTGGCAGGTGGAGCCTCGGCAACAAAGCTCTCCGTGTCAAAGTCTCCGGTGTCGTCATCCTTGCCGTGCGTTGCGGCGTCGCTTGGCAGCGACTTGGGGGGCATGGGAAAGAAGGTGGACGTGCGGGCGATGTAGTCGGCGTAGCCGGGCCGACGCTTGGTGATCGTCCGCTCCAGCATGGTCACGCCCGACACCCGCAGCAGAAACACGCTCATCACGATCGGCCCGACGATGCCCCACCAACCGCCGGCAGCCAGCGACACGAGGAACAGCCCCCACCACACGGTGAAGTCGCCGAAGTAGTTGGGGTGCCGGGTGTAGCGCCACAGGCCGCGGTCCATCACCTGACCCTCGTTCTCCGGCTTGGCCTTGAAGCGGGCCAGCTGGGCGTCGCCCACCGTTTCAAAGGTGAAGCCCACGAGCCAAATCGCCGCACCCAGCCAGGCAACCCAGCCCAACGTCACGTCGTCGCCGGCGGCGGTCAACTGCACCGGCAGCGACACGATCAGCACCAGCGCACCCTGAAGGCCGAATGTCTGGACCAGGCTGAACCACCAGAACTTGTCGCCGTAGTGCTTGCGCATGGCCACGTAGCGCTTGTCCTCGCCGGTGCCCCAGTTACGCCACAGCAGGTAGCCGGACAGGCGGAAACCCCAGATGGTGACCAGCGCAGTCAGCAGATCGATCCGGGGGTTGGGGTCGACCACCGCGCGTGCAGTGTGGGCGACGAGGACGAACGCCAGGCCCCACACCAGGTCGACGATGCTGACGTCGGAGAGAAACACCGACGCCACCCACATGACGAACATCAACACGATGACCGCAATGGCGCTGGCGGTGGACACGGCCCCCATCAGCGGGCTCTTCTCTCGTCAGGCGTCATCTCGTCAAACCTTCGGTTCGGGTGACCCGTGCAGTCTGGACCCTATCCCTACGGGCTCCCCGGTCCTCCGTTCAGGCCGAGGCGGTCGCTCGGGCGCCGAGACCAAACCGCTGACGTTCGTTGTCGGTGAAGGGCTCGGTGAGGAAGTCGTAGAAGTCGGGCCGGTAGATGCGCAGGCCGCTCTCGAGGATCGTCAATTCTTCACCGACTGCCATCGAGTCGAAACCCAAAAACGTCTTGACCGGTCCCAGAGCCCGAAACTTGATGCCGTACTCATCCCTGAAGATGCCCAGGGTCATGGGGTCGACCGAGGCGACCAGATGCTCGGCGCCGTGACGACGAGCAAACACGTAGACCGAGCGGTACAGCAGCTCGGTGGTGCCCTCCGGTGCGCCTGCCTCAACAGCGATCAGCGGGCATTCACAGACCAACCCGTGTGGCCGCTTGTCAGGATCGATCAACTCGCCGAGGCTGAGCTGATCCAGCGTCCCGAGAGCGGCACGCATCACCCCGACCGGCTCACCGGTGGGTGACATCACGACGTGGAACGAAGTTCGCCCCACCGGCCGAAGAGCAGGCGGAACTGCGCGTTCTGCGCCCTCCACGCCGGCCTCGGCCAGCCTTTCCCGGTAGATCTCCGCTGAACGCGACAACAGCGGATCCCCCATCACCACGTGTACGGTCGGGCCGCTCTGCTCTGTCGATGGATCCGTTTGGAGGTTGTTCATGTGGTGTCCATTCTGAAGGAAGCGCAGGGAGCCAAAACCGAACTCGAAGAATATTCAGTATCACGGTGACTGTCCATCCGAGCGTCCAAGTTCCCACTTCGCCGCTATGGCAGGCATCGTTTTCGTACAAGCTCGGCCGAGCCGACATCGCGTCTCCCGCTCACCTCAGCCGAGACGCGCTCCGCCCAGGTTTCCGGCGACAAACCGAGTCCAAAGCGGTGTCGTTCGTTGTCGGTGAACGGTTCGGTGAGGAACTCGTAGAAGTCGGGTCGATAGAGAGGCTGAGCTGATCCAGCGTCCCGAGCGCGGCACGCATGACACCCACACTGGAACTCCGCTGGGTGAGCGACGACGTGGACCGAAGTTCGCCCCACCGGCCGGAGAGCAGGTGGAACTGCGTGTTCCGCATCCTCTACGCCAGCCTCGGCAAGCTTCTGCCGATAAAGGTCCGTCGAACGCGAGAGCAAGGGGTTACCCGTGACCAAGTGAACACTCGGTTCAGTGCCACAGGAATGTAGGTTGGACTGGTCTTCAGTCATTGATCACCGGTCTTTCCGAGTTCACCGTGGACTGATCTAGGGCCCGGCGGGAACGGCGGGACACTCTGCCAACGGTTTGTCGTTGTTACCTAGCTGCCAATCACAGACCAGCATTTCAAAACCAGGCTCTGGGTCAGACCCAAATCGATCCACGTACCGAACCCTCGCCTCACCAAGCTTGGAAGTCCCAACCATCGCTTCGAAGTCAAGAATCCGACCGGCCGAACCTACTTTGTGAATGGAGCAGTTGATATCAAGGTCAAGTGTGCTCTGGGAAGGGCGCAACTGATCGCGTTCGAAAACTACTGTCGCAGGATGCGGGCTTCCTTGACAGCCCCCTCCGGTCTTGGCTGCCTCTGGATCAAGACGCACTTCGGCGATCACCTCGGACATAGCACCGTCAATGGCGCGAAGGTTTTCCTGCCCCAGAGCGTTGCCGGTCGCTTGGCGGGCGGCAACCAAGGTTGACTCCGCAATCATCACCATTGGGATGGTCAAAGCGAGCAACACAAAGGCAATGGAAATCGTTGAAAAGCCAGCACCCTTACGCGCACCAGCCACGCGGCGTCGCCACTGATTTCGCTTCATCTGGCGAATCATTGGATGAGCACCTTTTCGGAAAACCCTGCATCTCCACCGCCCCCACGTGCGCCGACCCCACCACCTGCCCCGTCATCGGCTTTGGCAATCTCGTCGGGCCAAGCGTCGGAGCCATCCCCCGTGCCACCGGTGCCGCCAAGGCCTCGTGCACCTGGTGACCCACCCGATCCACCTGGTCCTTGGGCGCCTGGTGCCGGAAGTGCTGACGAAGTTGGCACACTTGTGGACCTCTGCTTGCGAACGTAAATCAGGATGGATGGTCCCCCTTCACCACCGCCAGCACCGCCGCCGCCACCACCACCGGCACCACCACCTCCGCCGCCACCGCCCTCGCCTCTGTTCGTCTCCCCAGAGTGGCCACCATCGCCGCCAGCGTCGCCAGGGCGGGCATCTCTTCCTCTACCACCCGCACCGCCAGCACCGGATCGGATCGACGCATCCGTGACCGTCAGCGTGGAGTCATATGCGTAGACACCAAACGAGCCGCCTCCATACTTGCCACCTGTGGTGCCACCCGACCCGCCTTGTCCACCACCGCCGCCGGCACCGCCGCCGGCTGGGTCAGCATCGTCCAAGAGGGCGCAGTTACCAGCACCACCACCACCACCACCACCACCAGCCCCTGTGCCGCCGTCGCCACCCACCAAGCCATCGTGTCCAACCCAGGTTTCACCCGCTCGAATCTCACTCCCCACGCGTACCTGTTTGCCTCCGCCGCCCGCATCTCCACCACCAGACAGCGCATCCGATGCAGCTTGGCCACGAATACCTGCGCCCGCGTCACACCGGGTTAGGCCTCTTCTGGAGCCGCCGCTACCACCCTGTCCGCCGTACCCCACTCCCAAGCGTTCTCCATCGCCTCGTAGTCCAGGGTTACCGTCAGAATTAAAGCCGACACTGGTTGAGTTACCACCACTTCCGCCGGCTCCACCACCACACTTGCTTGTCCCATTCTTCTTGTGGTTCTCCCCATCCCCTCCCCTGCAGGCCTTCCCCGCCACTGGATTTTCCAAAGGTGTCGCGGACGCTCCTGCGGTCCCAGATTGTGCCTCATACTCGCCACCGTCAACGCTAACGTTTGATCTCGCGATCCTAAGGGCGTATGCCGACGATCCTGCACCGGTTGCTTGCGGGGACCGTGCCCTTACATTCTTAAGATCAACGGTTGACGCCGCAATGAGAACCGCAGCAGGCTCTATGCCTTGTCCTCTATACCCAGCTGAACCTGCCGGCCCGTATCCCACCTCGACATTCTGAAGTGTGACCTTTCCAGCACTACCGCTCTGATCGATGAGAACCCCTTGCGTGGTTCCACTGGAGACCGCTTTGGTTCGCACCTTGAAACCGGAGATGACGGCGTTGTTCACCTTTGAGATGACGATCCCAGTGGGATCACCCGGCAGGGTTCCCCCAGTGATCTCAGACGGCAGGCCCGCCCCATCGAACTGCTCGGTGTATCCCCCAGCCAAGTCGATGTTGCTCTTCATTTCAAAGCTGGCATACAACCCCTCAGCTACGTATACTCTCGGTTTCACGAGGCTCTTTGCTCGGTCGAGGCCCTTACCTATCGACTTGCAAGGGATGGTGATTGCGAGGCCACACCCTCCAGCCAGAGAATCGTTTCCTCGACTATTGCTCACATAAACAATATCTGGTTCTACCTTAACCGTCAGGACCGACTCGGCCCGCTTGTTGTTGCTATCGACGACACTCACCTTGACGGTGATATAACCAACATTTGGGAAATCGTGACTCTTGGTCTGATTGCAAACTGTACCTCCGAGGTTGCAGTCCTCCTCCTCCTCCGGTTCGTCACCCCATTTCCAAGTTACGTTTTGAATTGTCGCCCCGGAATAGGTCGTGAGAACAGGTTTTAGATCAAGGCGGGTATTGCGATTGACAACTACGGGCGGCACTGGTGACAGCTCGGCCGTGGGTCCCTTGGCGTCAACATCTACGGTCTGGGTGGTTGAGTTGGTCTCACCGGACTCTGAACTCTTGACGGTGAGCGTGACTTCCATCGCTGGAATCGGCCCGCCAGCCGTCCGTTCCGGCATGGTCAAGGCTGTCTTTGCTTCGCCCGGGAGCGAGAAGCTTCCATCAGCGGGGACGGTCTTGTTCACCGGCGGACCGAACGACCACTTATAGCTGAGCGTTCCACCTCTAGGGTCCCGTGATGGCCGGCCATCGAAGAGCACCTCGTCCCTATCTTCGACGCTCGCTGGCCGGTACGAAAACCGGGCGATGGGCGGCGTCATCGGCACTGCATACGTGTCGTTGCGGCGTGTCGCTTGTACCACGACCGCTTCTATCTCATTACCGGTAGATGATCTTGCCATTGATTGCAGGCGCAGTGTCACCTCGCGACATTGCACCGCTTGGCCTCCATCGCCCTTCGGACAGGAGCTAGCCGCACTTTCGATCCGCTGACCGATGATGGCGCCCTCGGTGCCACCAGCCACGGGCGGGTTGATCTGAAGCAATGGATCACCGAGTGGTGTACCGGTTGCGAAATTTTGATTTGGACACTCGCGTCGCCAGAGCGTTCCACCCCCGGGGCCTGCCGATTGCACCAGGCTGTAGACGATCCGGTGGTTCTGGCTCGACACCAACCCGAGCACCACCGAGCCACCGGAGCCCGGACCGTCCAGACAGTCGGAGACGGTCTGTGGAAGACCGTTGGCGTCAACCGATGCCGCGACCGCCCTCGCGTTCGTGACGTCACGGACTACTGCAAGATCCACCGCAGCAAGGTTTGAGGTCTCGGTACTCAGCAGCCTGGCGCTGGCTTGCTCGCCCATCGACATGGTGATGAAACCCAGCGTCGGTAGGAGAACCATTGCGGTGACCACCATGGCAACCATGATTTCGATCAACGTCAGCCCTAGTTGTCCGGACCGCCGTAGACCCTGCTGCGACACGGGCACCCGACGACTGCTTCGTTTTGTCATGTCAGAGGCTCCGCTTCTGCACTGGCGAAGACCAAGGCCCAGGGTTCAGCCCGTCCACCCGGGGAGCGGCAATGTTGACGACTCGAGCACGATACGGATAGGTCGATCCAGCACAGAACGTCTGCCCAATCGACACGCTGGACTCGCTCCACCGATACTTCCCACTGCTCAGAGCGATTCCCGGCTTCGTCACGTTCTTGATCCAGCAAGCATTCACGGGTTGTGATTCCTGGATCTGCACTTCCACCTGCAGATTTTCTCCAGGTGCCGACTGGAGCGGCGTCCAAGCAAAGTCGAGGTAGCCCCAACGAATCAGGGGAAGCATGTACTGGGCACCGGACACCCGGAAGTTGGCGGGAGCATCGAGCGTCTTCACCAGAATGTCGCGGGTGGTGAACGATGTCTGACCCGTGGAATCTTTGACGGTCAACTTGACCTCGTGAGTGCCGGACGTCTTATACACATGAGTTGGGGCGGGGCTTGTGGACGTCTGTCCATCCCCGAAGTCCCATAGATACGACGAGACCGGGGCACCGGCATGATCCCGTGACGGCCTGCCATCGAACGGCACCGGCGTAGACACATGGAAGACACCTGGCGCAGGATTCGGTTGGGCGAAAGTCGCTGTGGGCGGAGGCGGACTGGTCGACTGGATCTTGATCAGGATGCCGGCAGGTGAGCTCAGTCCGAACTCATCCGTGACCGTCAGCGTGACCTGATAGCTGTCGTCCAGTCGGAAGAAGGTGTGCGTCGGATTCTCCAGGTTGGAAATATTCGACGACCCACTCGCAGGATCCCCAAAATTCCAACTGAAACTCAACGGGGTGCCGTATGGCGAAACTGTTCCGAGAGATGAGAAACCAAACGTGGTTCCAGGAATTCCAACGTTTGTACCCCCAACCACGGATGCCGCTGCGACAGGCGGAAGTCGTGGGTCGGTTCGCTTATCGACCGTGACATCCACCTCGGCTTGGCTGGTCTGGTCCTTTGAGTCGGTAACTTGCAACGTGACACGGACCAGTCGATCGCTGGGGCCTGCCACGTACTGGCACAGCATCTGCTGGTCGGCCGACGTTGTCTCGCCGGTTTTTTCCGTCCCGGGGACCATCGTTGCGACACCGTCAGCATCGCAGTCCCACTCGAACTTATAGAGGTCATGGAAGGACATCGAGTCGGTAGCGGTCAGCGAAAAGACTGAACGGATGTCCCCTGCCTTCGTCTGATGCATCGGAGCGTCGATTTTTGCAACCGGCAAGCGCAGACGACGCGCTGAGTCCACCTTCGTTACTTTGGCGATGCGAACCTTGCCGTTGCTGGCATTGGTCACCGAGACCTTGACGCTCTGACGTCCGTTATCTCCTTCCGGAGTGCTGCAGGTTTCGCTCGTAACGCCCGTGATCCTCACCTCAGGCGCTCCAGAACCAGTCTCACGAATTAGGTTCTGATCGTCGGTGCGAGCGGCGTCGGCGTCCAAAATGGCCCTTTGATAGACCTCAGGTTCAGCGCATTCCACATAGGCGGTCTCACGCACTGCCTCGCTGGCACCCACCAAGACTGCGTCCATACGGGCGGTCTGGTTGCCCTCTCGCGAAGAGTTTTGGAGAACCTGAAGCCCGGTAGCTCCGGCCCCGATCAGCAAGGCCACCATCACCATGCCAATGAGGGCCTCGATAAGACCGAATCCACCCTGACGCCGAGAGAGCGCCCGCTGCTCTTCAAGTTTCGACAGCGAGTCGGTCATGTCGAAGACCCTTTCCGAGCCGAGTTCCATGAGACCACTGAACGTAGCCCGAACAATGCCGCACGCGTCATCACGTTCGGCCGACCACCTGCTGGTGATAGACGACCTCGTCGGGGTACATCGAGATCGCCTGAGCGTCGTCCAGGGTGATCGTCCCGTTGGACACCAACCCGCTGAGGGAGCTCTCGAGCAACTGCATGCCGTCGCGGCCGGAGGTGGTCATCACGTTGCGAATCTGGCGCACCTGGCCTTCACGGATCAGGTTGGAGATGGCCGGCGAACCGGTCATCACCTCGAAGGCGGCCACGCGGCCCCCTCCGACGCGTGGGATCAGGCGCTGGGCGATCACCGCCACCAACGACATCGACAGCTGGGTGCGCACCTGCGCCTGCTGGTCGTGGGGAAACACGTCGATCAGGCGGTCGACCGTCTGGGCGGCGTCGTTGGTGTGCAGGGTGCCGAACACCAGGTGGCCGGTCTCGGCCAGGGTGAGGGTGAGGGCGATCGTCTCCAGGTCGCGGAGCTCGCCAACCAGCACCACGTCGGGATCTTCACGCAATGCGGCGCGCAGTCCCTGGGCGAAGTCCGGCACGTCGGTGCCCACCTCGCGCTGGTTCACCAACGCCATCTTGGAGTGCTGCATATACTCGATGGGATCCTCGATCGTGAGGATATGGCAGGCCCGGGTGGCGGCGATCTCGGCGACCATCGCCGCCTGCGAGGTGGATTTACCCGAGCCGGTGGGGCCGGTGGCCAGCACCAGGCCGTGCGGCTTCTTCACGATCTTCTCCCACACGTCGGGCAGGCCCAACTGCTGGGGAGTGGGGATTTCGGTGGGGATCAGCCGGAATGCCACCGCCGGCGAGTTGCGCTGGTAGTAGGCGTTGGCGCGGAAGCGGGCGCGGTCCGACCATGGGAACGAAAAGTCGAGCTGACGGTCTTCGTTGAAGCGGTCGATATCGTCGGGGCCGACCAGGCGCTCGACGATCATCGTCGTCTGCTCGGCCGTCAACGGCTCGGCGCCGTCGATCGGCTGGAGTGACCCATCGATACGGATCATGGGGTGCGAGCCGGCTGCGATGTGCAGGTCGGTGGCGCGCCGTTCCATCAGCTCGTTGAGGTAGGCCTCGATGTGGGAAACGTCTGCGTTGTACACGTGCGACCTCTACGGCTTAGGTGGGCAATATCAATGCCAATTGATCTGATGTAAATGCCTTCATGAGCGGACCGGCGTGGACAGGGTGTTCCCTGCCCACGCCGTCACCGGGTTCCTTGAATGGACGTCAGCCAAGAACCTTCACCTACTGAACGCCCACTTGCGCGTCAGGCCTGCAGCTCATTAGCTGCAATCTGCTTGCAATCTGCCTCAGCAGGGTTCGTGCCAGGATTCGGGTCCCGAAGGACGATTCCCGGAGCTGGCTTGGTGGTCTTGCCAGCATTGGTCTTGGCGGGATCGGAGAAGTACTCGAGGTTCGCGTTCTTCAGGTAGTCAGTCCAGTCCTCGTAGGAACCCGAGGCATTGATCTCATTCGACGTGGCCGCTGCGTTCCACGCAGTAATGATGCTCGACCGCTCAGTGGCGCAAGCGGTCTTCTTGGCGTTGGCGGTCGAGTTGCCGACGGCGAACACGACCACCCCAGCCAAAATGGCCAGGATGGCGATGACGACGAGCAACTCGATGAGCGTGAAGCCCGATCCGCTGCGTGCCTGGAGGCGCTTCAATGTGCTGTGCATGGGGGGTTTCTCCCTGTTTGTGTGATGACACCGGTGTTGGTGCCGCCGTTGGTGTCCAACGATTTGTGAGTGGCGAGGGAACCCATCAGAGCTCGACCTGGCCGTAGATTCCGTACATGGCGCTGACCATTGCGAGGGCAACGAAGCCGACCACGACGCCGATGAAGATGATCATGATCGGCTCGAACCATTCGGTCATCTTGTCGACCGCATAGTCCAGCTCGTCGTTGAAGAAGCCGGCCACGTTGTCCAGCTGGGCTGCCAGCTCACCGGTTTGCTCGCCCACCTTGATCATCTGCAGCATCGTGTTGGGGAAGATGTTGGCGTCGGCCATCGGCTCGGCGAACCCGTCGCCCTGCATGACGAGCTGCGTGGCCCCATCCAAGCGACCCTTGAACACCAGGTTATTGGAGCAGTCCGAAGCGCTTGGAAGCGCGTCGGATAGGGGAACTCCTGACGACAGCAGCACGCCCAGCACCCGCGAGAAGCGCTCGGTAGAGGAGAACACGATCACCTTGTTGATCATCGGCATCTTCAACAGCACGCCGTGCCACCAGTAGCGACCCTTGCGGGTATTGATCGTGGCGAAGAAGCCGACAACGACGCTAACGATCACCACCAGCGTGATCAGCCCGGCGGTCGACTGCACAAAAGCGGCGATCGCCATCAAGATGCGGGTGGGCAGCGGCAGCTGGGCGCCGAAGCTGTCGAAGAACTCGGCGAACCGGGGGATGACGAACACCACGATGATGCCCACCACCGCGACCGACACGACCATCAAGATCATCGGGTAAATGAGCGCCTTGCGCACTTGCTTGCGCAGCGCGACGTCGCGCTTGATGTAGCGGTGCAGCTCGTCGAAGGCCCGGTCCATGCGGCCGGTGAGGTCAGCCGAACGGACGATGGCCACGAAGTAGGGCGGAAACACGTCGGAGTGACGAGCCGCTGCGTCGCCGACCGTGGAGCCGGAGCTGATCAGCTCGATCATGTCGTCGAGCACGATCTTCAGCTGCTTGTTGTCGCAGTCGTCGCTCAAACTCTTGAGCGCTTCGTTCACCGGCACGCCGGCGCGCATGAAGCTCGACATCTGCCGACAGAAGTGCATGATCTCGATGAGGGGAACACCCTTTTTGGTGATCTCCACGTTGAGACCCTTGCGTTCCGTCAACTTGGAAACGCGGGTGCCGTTGAGGGCCAACTCATTGCGGGCGGCCAGCGACGACGGGGCCTTGATCTCGCCCTTGACCGTCTCGCCCTCGACGGTTTCGCCCTCGTAGCGGAATCGCACCATCGTCTCGGTCATTGCGTTACCCCTACCTGGTCCGTGCTGTTGACGTGGGTCCGCTGCGGGACGCTGGCTTCGATCTGGGACAGGCCCACCTCGGCGGCCTCGTCGAAGACCATGTCGTCGAGTGAGGCGTAGACGGTGCGTTGCACCTCGTCGAAGGTGGTGATGCCGGCGTTGACCAGGGCGAAACCCTCGGCCTGCATGGTGCGCATACCGTCGCGGCCCGCCGCCTCGTGAAGCGCTGCGTGCGTGGCACCCTCGGTGATCAGGTTGCGGATCTCGTCGTTCACCCGCAGCAACTCGTACACGCCGATGCGCCCCAGGTAGCCGGTGTGGTTGCACTGGGTGCACCCGGCGCCCACCATCCACTGGCCGATCCGCTCCTTGAGCACCCGGCCGACCATGTGGGCCTGGGCGGGGTTGGGCGTGGCCGGCTCCTTGCAGGAGTCGCAGATGCGGCGCAGCAGGCGCTGGCCCATGATGCCGTTGATCGCCGAGGCGACCAGGAAGGGCTCCATGCCCATGTCGACGAAGCGGTGCAGCGCCGACACGGCGTCGACCGCGTGCAGCGATGACAACACCAGGTGGCCGGTGAGCGCAGCCTGCATGGCGATGCGGGCGGTCTCGGCGTCGCGGATCTCGCCGACGAGGATGACGTCGGGGTCCTGGCGCAGTGTGCCCCGCAGGCCGTCGGCAAAGGTGAACCCGCCAGCCTCGTGCACCTGCATCTGGTTGATGCCGGCGAACTCGTACTCGACCGGATCCTCGATGGTGACGACGTTGCGGGTGTCGTCCTGAATCTCGGTGAGGGTGGCGTACAGGCTGGTGGTCTTGCCCGAGCCGGTGGGGCCGGTGCACAGAAACATGCCGACCGGCACGTCGACGACGCTCAGGTAGCGCTGCACCAGGTCGTCGGGCATGCCCAACTGCTCGAGGCCGATCAGGCTGCGGGTCTTGTCGAGCAGCCGCAGCACCACCTTCTCGCCGTGGATCGTGTTGACGACCGAGGTGCGGATGTCGATCGGGCGACCGTCGACCTCGGTGGAGAACTGCCCGTCCTGGGGGCGGCGGCGCTCGACGATGTTGAGGTCGGCCAGCACCTTGATGCGCGAGGCGATCGGCGAGCTCATCTTGGCCGGCAGCTGGATGGCCTCGGTGAGCGCACCGTCGATGCGGTAGCGCACACGCACGGCGTGCTCGAGGGCCTCGATGTGAATGTCGGAGGCCCGCTTGCGCACGCCCTGGACGATGATCTGGTTGACGACTTTGACGACCGGCGAGCTCTCGTCGACCACGGCGCGGGCGGCGGCGGCCTCGAAGTCGGCCGAGTCGTCCATCAGGCCGAAGGCCGCAATTGCCGAATCGGCGCTGGCGAGGGCGTCGTAGGTGCGGTCGAGTGAACGCTCGATCGCCGGGCGGGTAGCCACCATCAAGCCGATGGCGCCGCACTCCTTGGCCAGCTCGGTCAGGCCGATTGCGTCGCCCGGGTTGGCGGTCGCCAGGTAGATGCGACCCTGCTCCAGCTTGAACGGCAACACGGCGTGGCGGCGGGCCACATCCTCGGGCACCCGGGCGATGGCCTCGGGGTCGGCCGCCTTGTTGTCGACTGGCGCCACCGGCAGGTCGTAGCGGGCGGCGAGGGTGTTGACCCACTGGCCCTCGGTCAGCAGCTTGGCGTCGACCAAAGCTCCGCCGATGTCCTTGCCGGCGGCGTGGGCCTCGGCGGCCACCGTCGTGGCTGCTTCGATGTCGGCGACGTTGGCCTCGGCCAGCGCCTCGGACAGCGACGGGCGCTCCAGGTCGAGCCAGGCCTGAACTTCGGCACCGGTCATCTCGCTTGGGTGGGTGGAGGCAGCAACCTCCGAGGACTGATCCTCTGGCTTCAGCTGACCCTTGGGCGCGCTTGGTGGGGTGGTCGTCGCCCCGGCGTCGCGGGTTGAGGTATCGATTGGCTCGGCCTCGGTGCGTTTTGACCTTCGCAACACGTTGCTGGTTCCTCTGATTCTGCCGAATGTTCGGCTGAAGTGTTCAAGTCGTCTCGAATGCTGCCGATGCCAAGGAGACACCGACCTGCGCTGCCACCGCACTGACCCTCCGCCGCCCCCCAATGCTGTGCGAACACTCAGGAGCAGAGGGCGAGCCATTCGTCACCCACTGCGCCCGAACTCTATAACGGTGTCTGGGGGTCGACTAGGGCAGGAGCGAACATATTCAGGGGTGAAATCTCACGCATACTCACCCCCCTCGCGCGGAAAGTGGTTACGAGAGTGATAGCGCTCACGCTCAGAGGTAAACTCACCTATGGGGGTTCAGGTTCGCTTAGCCAGGCACTCACCAACGATTCCGCATCCGACCCGCCCACTTCGTCCACCAGTTGCAGGAAGTCGTCGGTGTTGGCGTTGGCAAGCCGGTGATCGGCTGCCCAGGTGGACATGATCGTGAAGAACTTCGTATCGCCAACCTCTTGGCGCAGCGCTTTCAGGGTGAGGCCTCCGCGCACGTAGACGCTCGTGTCAAACATGGCGTCCGGTCCCGGGTCCAGCGGAGGAGCCAGCGACGACCCCGCACTCAGCGGCGGTCCCCCGCTCCCCCCGGTGGCTTCGGCCCACAGCCATTCGCCCATGGTGGCGAAGCCCTCGTTCAGCCAGATGTCCTCCCAAAGCTCCAGGCTGACCGAGTCGCCGTACCACTGGTGGGCCAACTCGTGGGCCTGGTAGATCGGCTCAGCCCACATGTCGGAGCCAAATATCGATCGGGTTTGGGTTTCCAATGCGAACCCCAACGGTTTGCCCACCACGATGATCCCGTAGGTCTCAAACGGATAGGGCCCAAACCGCTGCGACAGCACGGTGAGCATTTGCGGTAGTTGGCCCAACACCGCGTCGATTGCGGGCTTGCCCTCCTGCTTCACCACCTCGTCGGCCACTGCGCTCAGCAGCGGCAGCCCATCAGGCGCCGTCCCCTCAAAGAAGGTGTACTGACCGATCGCCACGGTGGCCAGGTAGGTGGCCATCGGATCTCGGACCGACCAACTCCAGGTGGTGCGGCCGCTTTTTGTGGTCTCACCGGTTCGGGTGCCGTTGGCCACCGCCTCAACCCCTTCGGGCACGGTGATCTCAAAGCCAAAGGTGGCCTTGTCGCTCGGGTGATCGTTTGCCGGAAACCAATTGCTGGCGCCGTCGGGTTCTGACACCACGTAACTGCCCTCGCCCGGCGTTCCAAGCCAGCCCAGCCCACCGAGCACCTCCGAGCCCCGAGGCTCGGGGGTACCCCCGTAGTCCACCGTGACGGCAACCGATGCCTTGGCGGGCAGCGGTTGCTTGGGAGTCAGCACCAGGTCCAGCCCCGCACGGTGGTTCGGCACCTCGGTGCCGTCGATCGTGGTCTTGGCCACCTCGTGGCCGTCGAGGTCGAGGCGGAGCTCGTCGAGCGACTCGGTGGTGGTCAGGGCGATCTTGGCCACCGCCTCGAAGCTCACCAGATCATCGTCAACATCCAGGGTCAGGTCGTAGGAGATCACGTCATAGCCGGGGTTGCCCGTATCGGGGAAGTAGTCGTCGCCGATACCCAGCGCCTCGTCGTTCTGCGACTGGCCACTGGTGCTCGACCCCTCGGGGGCGGAGGTGGAGGTCGTCGTGGACGAGCCTGGCGTCGCCCCGGTCGTTGTCGTGGTGCCGGTGGTCGATGTGGCGGCATCGGTCGCAGTGTCACCAGTGGCGAGGCCCGATCCGCAGGCAGCAAGCACCAGCGACATCACGCTGAGCATCCCGACGGCTGCGGTTGGTGAGACGGCGCCGCGGCGCCATCGGACCTCGGGTCGGGGGAGCATCGGGTCATTCTGCCCGCTGACTCGTGGCGAAACCGCGCAGGAGTAGCCTTGAGGTCATGGCGATCACCGAACACGAACTCTCCGCGGTGGCCCCACCCTCCGATCTGGCAGTTGTAGCTGATTCAAGCCACGACGAGCGTTGGCGCATCACCGGCGGCTCACCGATCCGAGGCGAGGTGCGCTCCGCGGGCGCGAAGAATGCAGTCACCAAGGAACTGGTGGCCACCCTGCTCACCGATGAGCCGTGCACGTTCACCAACGTGCCCCGCATCGGCGAGATGGATGCCACCCTCCCGATGCTGGCTCAGTTGGGAACGAAGTACGAGTGGGTGGACGACCACACGCTCACGCTGCACACGCCCGAGATCACCGGGCAGATCTCCGAGGAGTACTCGGGCATCAACCGCATCCCCATCCTGTTCATGGGGCCGCTGCTGAACCGGATCGGCGAGGCCGAGGTTCCATTGGTGGGCGGCTGCACCATCGGCCCCCGGCCAGTCGACTACCACGTCGAGGGCCTTCGGGCCATGGGTGCCGAGATCGACATCTCGCCCCAGCGGTTTCGGGCCACCACCGACCGGCTGGTGGGCACCCGCCATCGGCTGCCCTATCCCTCGGTCGGCGCCACCGAAAACCTGATCCTCGCAGCGGTCACGGCCCGAGGCACCACGGTGATCGAAAACGCCGCCATGGAGCCCGAGGTCATCGACCTGGTGCTGTTCCTCCAGAAGATGGGGGCCAACATCGCCGTCGACATCGACCGGCACATCATGATCCAGGGGGTTGATCGCCTGGGGGGCGCCACCCACCGGGTGATCGAGGACCGCATCGAGATCGCCTCCTACGCAGCCGCAGCCGTGGCCACCGGTGGCGACGTCGAGGTGTTGGGTGCCCAGCAGGAGCACCTGTTGACCTTCCTCAACGCTCTGCGCCGCGTGGGCGGCAACTTCGAGGTCCACGATCGGGGCATCCGCTTCTGGGCCGAGGGCCCATTGACCGCCCACCATCTGGAAACCGACGTCCACCCCGGCTTCATGACCGACTGGCAACAACCGTTCGTCGTGCTGCTCACCCAAGCAGACGGGCCCTCGGTGGTGCACGAAACCGTGTACGAAAACCGGTTTGGCTATACCTCCACGCTGGCCCGCATGGGCGCCAACATCTCTCTCACCAGCCAGTGCCTCGGCAGCCGAACCTGCCGCTTCGCCAACCGCGACTTCAGCCACTCGGCCGTCATCATCGGGCCCACACCGCTCCAGCCGTCCGACCTGGTCATTCCCGACCTGCGCGCCGGCTTCGCCTACGTGTTGGCCGCACTGATCGCCGAGGGCACGTCCACCCTGCACGACATCGGCTACCTCAAGCGCGGCTACGAAGACATCCCCGGCAAGCTGGGCGACCTTGGCGTCACCGTCGAGGAACTGAACGGCCCGGACGCCTGACCGACGGTATTCGTCGAAGCCGTGGTCAATTCAAGTCTTCAAGTCTTCATGGCTTCGGCGAACTTGGCCAGGCCTGAACGTTTCAGCGCAGCCAACAGGTCGAAGAGCGACGTGGGTGGGCGGCTGCGCGCCTCGACCATCTCGGCCAACACCTGCATGACTTCCACCGGTTCCTGCATCACAAGCTCAACGAAGTAGGCATCGGGGTGGAGCACCACGACGCCCTTTTGCAGCAGCGGCTGAATCGGGAAGTCCTTCGTGTTGGCGGTCAACAACGTGGACGGAGCGATCGCCACGGCAGCCGCGGAGTGAACGTGGCGTCCGGATCGTTGCCCGGCATCTCACACACAAGACGTTGATACTCGTTTGCCGGTATGCGCTGCGTGCGGAACGTCGATTCGATCTGCTGCACAATCGTCCGAGCTGCAGCTTCGCTCTTGGCGCCATTTCGAACCCAAACCCGAACAAGTTCCTCCAAGAGATCGTCGGTCCACATGACTCGGTGCAGGTCGTGTTCGTCGCATCGCAACACCAAGTCCAACAACACCATCGGGCAACAAACGTTGGTATGGGAATCACCCGTTCAAGAGCGCTTGATTCAGTCAGTAGTGGAGGCCTGCCTGCTCTGCCGCATCGAGGATCGAGGCAAGCCCCTCACGCTTGGACTGTTTGACCGCCAAGTGAGCCAAGACCGATCGAGCCGGGATCTTCCGATATTGGCTGTGGGGCATCCGTCGAACCGGTAGGACGCCCTTGGCAACCAGTCGATCGACGTACTGGCGGGATACTCCCAGCAGCTTGGCCGCCTCAGCTGGGCTGACCTCAGCCTCCTCCCTCATCAAGGTCAATGCACTGCCTTGTCCAAGCGCACCGGCGCCAGCTGTGATCAACGCAACCAGCGACGGGGGCAGTTCCACCTCATGATCACCCAGGGTGAGTCGCACAAGTGGGTTTTCGCGCTCCACTAGTCGAGTGACCTCTGCAATCCCCTCGAGTTCAGACGCAGTTGCCTGAATCTCGGACATTGCTTTGGACACCATCAGCCAAACATACGCCGAACGTGCAATACCTGCAACCTTCCGTCAAGGTCGGGTTGCAACGCGGGCCTGCTCAGTCGACCACAACTACATCAACCACAGTGAGCTGATCGGAACAGCCCAGACCCCGTCGACCAGCTCGAAGGTTGCTTCGCCGCGATGGAGGACGACCGCCGCGTCAATGCGGTCACCGATCCGGTCACGGAACCATGACAGGTGCCGTGCATCTCGGGGGGTTGGGTTGACGCCAGCCTTGACGTCGATCGCAATGAGCTGACCACCGATGTCAATCACGATGTCGACCTCTTGGTCTCCTCCGCGGGTCCGGAGATGAGACAAGTACCCGCCCGCGGCGTCGACTTCCGGTCGCAGCTGTGCGACTACGAACGATTCGACGTAGCGGCCAGCAAGCGTTGGATTGCTGGCCAGCTCGTTCGCGTCGATCCCTGCCAGCGCCAACGCGAGCGCCGTGTCGACCAGTTGTCGCTTCGGATACGACGTGATTCGCTTCAGACGATTCGTTTCCCACGCTGGAAGCGGAGTCACCACATGGGTGCGGGTAAGCATGTCCCGATAGGAGTAGAGCGTCTCGCGGTTGATGTCGGCCGCTCGCCAGACGGTCTCGTCTGGGTCGGGTCGTCGTCCACGATGCGCGGGAGGTAACGCTCGATGTCCATCGCCGACCTGACTCCGCGCTATCCGCGGTTTTGTCAGGGCCAGACCAGCGGTTTTGTCACGCCGATGAAGGCTGACACATGAAGTCCCTGTCGAAGCGTCGAGCGAGCCATCAGGACGCAACCGGACTTGGCACCTTTGCCGCTGACATCACCTCGTTGGCGAGTTGCTCGAATTCTCGATAGCACGTCTGAACCAGGCGACTGGTGGAGCCAAGCGCGCCGTCGGCTGCACGCAGATCGAACATGGGCTTGCGTGCGTCCTGGGCCAAAGGCACAAGGCTTCGGTAGTTGCGAAGGCTGGCAAGTTGATAGACGTCTCCATGTGGAGCAACCGTCGGATCACCCTCGCCAAGCACCGAGCGGTGAAACTCGGCAGGGATGCGACGCAACCACCGGTCGTACGCCAACACCGGCCGATCCAGCCGTACCGCATGCTGGAGAACGACGTAGCCAAGTGGGTTCATCCGCCCCAGCGGCGCACTGATATCCGCCGGCACCTTCGGCAGTCCCAACTCCTGCCATGACTGGCGCCAGGCCCGCAATGTGGGTCCAAGGTTGCGGAGTCCCTGCAGCGAGAACAGATCCGCCGCCAACGGGATCACGACCTCGTCAGCCGCCAAGAGCGCTGAGCGGTTGAGTGCACCGAGGTTGGGACCCACGTCGATGAACACGACGTCGGCGTCGACCTGGGCGGAGGCTTGCTCGATGATGCGATGAAAGGCCGTCGTTGCCCGCATGGCGCTCTCATCGCCCATCAGACTCCTTGGCCACGCATCAGACAAGCGGTCCTCAAAGCTGCTCAGGCCAAGGTCTCCAGGGAGAATCCACAGTCGCTCCGCGACTTCGTTCGGAGCGGGAACATCGATGTCCCCGGTACCTCGAACCAGGGGCGCGAGAGCCGACAGCATCGTGCCGCTGCTCGTCGGCTCCCACAACGCTTCAAGTCGCTGTTCATCAAAGAAGGCAGACGTCAGGTTGGACTGAGGATCGAGATCGACAGCGAGAACCCGCCAGCCAAGACGCGCCACCATGTGCGCCAAGTGATAGGTCAGCGTGGTCTTTCCCACCCCACCCTTGTTGTTGAACAACGCGATCCTCGTAGTCACGACACCCCCCTGACGACAACCGACCAGTACGTATCTTCCACGTGGTATTCCGCAGGCGGATTACCGTTGGAGTCGAGTGAGCGCCGGATCAGCGTGATCCCTCGCCCAAACCGGTTGACGTAGCCGAGGTTCTTCATCGCCGCCGCCAACGCTGGGTTTCGATAGTCGTTTCGTTCGGCGAACGTCTGCTGTTGATCGCCGGCCAGGTTGAGGATGGAGCGGTCGTCTTGGGTGAGGATGGTTTTGGGGTGTGGGTGCTCATGTTGGGTGTCCAGGGGTTTGGCTGGGGCGGGCGGTTGGAGGGTCAGGCGGTGGTTTCTTTGACGGCTTGCCGTGCGGAGGATTCGTCGACGATGCCGGTGTTGGCGGCGTAGGCGGCGAGGAGTGCTTGGACAGCAAGGTTGTTGACCGCGCGGGGCAGCCCCCGGGAGGTTTGGTGGATCAGCCCGACGGCGTCCGCGCTGAAGAGGGTGTCGGTCCGCCCGGCGAGGGCGGTGTGGTGCGCCACGTAGCTGGCGGTTTCGTCGGGGGTCATGCCGGTGAGTTCGCAGCGCAGCGAGATGCGTTGGTCGAGCGCGGCGAACACCCCGAGTTTCATGCGTTGGCGGAGGGTGGGCTGGCCAACGAGGAGGCACGCGAATGGTGAGGTGGCGTCCATGTCCGCTGAGGTGAGAAGCCGGATCTCGTCGAGTTGTTCGCTCTGCAACATATGTGCTTCATCAAATATGACGGTAACGGTCTTGTTGCGTTCGTTGGTTTCGACGGCGAGCGCGTCGGTGGCTTGGGGGATNGCCCGAACCGGACCGGCACCACCACGCAGCCTCAGGGATCGACTACCTCGGCATGATCGCCAACAAGACCGACGACCAACTCCACCAACAGATCGGAGGCGAACCCGACATCGACTACCAGGCCCTCATCGAGACCACCGACCCCGACCAAATGCCGGGCCAATACCAAATCCCCACCAACCCCACCACCAACAGCACCGACCCCGACAGCACCACCATCGAAGAGGACAACCGCCCATGAGTATCGACGCGCTCCGCACCCACTACGGGTTCACCCGCATGCCATTCGGGAAGAACATCGCCCCCGGGATGGTCCATCACCACCAAGCCCACGACCAAGCAGTCGCCCGGATCAGCTGGGCCATCAACGAAACAGCGATCGGGGTTGTCACCGGTGAGGTCGGCGCCGGCAAAACCCTCGCGATCCGCACCGCGACCGGCGCCCTTGACCCGTCCCGGCATCGGGTCATCTACCTCCCCAACCCCGCTGTCGGAACCCGAGGGCTCTACTCCGCGATCGTGACAGCGCTCGGGGGGACACCCCGGTTCCACAAATCGGCGCTCATCCCCCAAGCCACCGACGCGCTCGCCGTCGAAACCAACGAACGCAACAAGACCGTTACCGTCATATTTGATGAAGCACATATGTTGCAGAGCGAACAACTCGACGAGATCCGGCTTCTCACCTCAGCGGACATGGACGCCACCTCACCATTCGCGTGCCTCCTCGTTGGCCAGCCCACCCTCCGCCAACGCATGAAACTCGGGGTGTTCGCCGCGCTCGACCAACGCATCTCGCTGCGCTGCGAACTCACCGGCATGACCCCCAGGGCGGTGTGGTGCGCCACGTAGCTGGCGGTTTCGTCGGGGGTCATGCCGGTGAGTTCGCAGCGCAGCGAGATGCGTTGGTCGAGCGCGGCGAACACCCCGAGTTTCATGCGTTGGCGGAGGGGGTGTTCGCCGCGCTCGACCAACGCATCTCGCTGCGCTGCGAACTCACCGGCATGACCCCCGACGAAACCGCCAGCTACGTGGCGCACCACACCGCCCTCGCCGGGCGGACCGACACCCTCTTCAGCGCGGACGCCGTCGGGCTGATCCACCAAACCTCCCGGGGGCTGCCCCGCGCGGTCAACAACCTTGCTGTCCAAGCACTCCTCGCCGCCTACGCCGCCAACACCGGCATCGTCGACGAATCCTCCGCACGGCAAGCCGTCAAAGAAACCACCGCCTGACCCTCCAACCGCCCGCCCCAGCCAAACCCCTGGACACCCAACATGAGCACCCACACCCCAAAACCATCCTCACCCAAGACGACCGCTCCATCCTCAACCTGGCCGGCGATCAACAACAGGTCGGCATACGTCTGGGCTTTGCTCGTGAACCCGGCCGGCCATGAGCGCAGTGCCCGCTCAGCGCTCCCCACGTTCGCTCCGTCACCTATTGGTGGACGGCCTGCAGGAGGCCTTGGTCTGCCGGATGATGCGAGCACGATGGGTAGCTCGCCGCCATTCGCGCCTACGTCGAAGAGCGCGACCAGATCGCTGCAGCGCGTGCCGGACGGATCTCGCTGACCTCAGGGTCACCCGCTCATCGACCCCGTTGGCCGTGGGATCATTCCGGCTGATCCACGGTGTCGGGACGCCACAGCTTCAGTTCGGTGAACCGCGCCATGTGCTCGAAGTCTCGATCGGCGCTGAGCAGACCGAGGTCTCGGCGCAGGCACAGCCCGGCGATCAGCGCATCAACCGTGCCCACCTTGACTCCCCTCGTGCGGCACGTTGTGTACTACTCGGTGGCCTGCCGGTGGTCGGATCGACTCGCAACCAACAGCGGCAACTTTTCAAGCTCGGCAACGATCCCGTCCTTGACTCGACCTTCGCTCAGACCCGGATATTGCAGCCGGGTAGCGGGTTGTTGGTGGTTTGACGCGGCAGGTGCCCCTGCTGGTTGGAAGAATGGAGAGTACGAACAGCTCTATTCGACTAGCGAGAGGAGCACCTGCCAGGTGAATGCTACAGGCGCGTTGTTTGATGCCGGGGAACTGATCGGACAGCCCCGCCGCCGGAGTGCTTCGGTGAAGGTCAAGGTGAGCGATGACAAGGTGACCGGGGTGGGCGGGGTGGCGTTGTGGGGACCGATGTTGGACAACCTGAACCTGGTCGGTGTCGCCGATGGGCGCCGGTTGCGGCCGATCGGGCCTGGCGGCTACACCGGCGGGGAGTGCTATCGGGCGTTGGTCGAGATCCTGTTGGCCGGAGGCGATTTCTTGTCGGACCGGTCCCTGTTGGATGGGCCGACCCAACAGTTGCGGGGCGCTCACGTGTTGCCCTCACACGCGACGATGTTCCGGTTTTGTGGCGGAGCCGATTTTGGTCGGGTCCAGAAAGCCGCGGCGGTGAACCGGACGATGTTGGCTCGGGCGTGGGCGTCGGGTGCGGGACCTTCTGGTGGGATGGTCACGGTTGATCCCGATGCCACGCTGGTCGACACCTACGGGCCGGACAAGGAAGGTTCGAAGTTCTCCTACCGGGGCGAGGTTGGCTTGTCACCGCTGATCGGGGTGTGTGGTGAGACCGGTGACGTGCTCGCGATCCGTGCCCGGTCTGGGAATGCCCATCCGGGCCGGGACAACGCCGGGTTCATTCGAGAGTGTGTGTCGGCGATCCCCGGCCCGGTCCGGGAAACAACGAACCTGTGGGTCCGTGTCGATTCCGCCGGCTACCAACACGCCGTGTTCGACACCGTCGAGGCGCTGGGTGGGGTGTTCTCCGTGACCGCGCCACAACGGTCCAACGTGAAAGCGAAAGTCCGGGCGTTGGCCACCAACCCTGACACGCAATGGGTGCCAGCGTTGGCCGGCGAGGCCAAGCGGGGTTCCGAGGTCGCAGAAACACCTTTCGTGATGGGGCAAGGCAAGACCCGGCGCATGTTGCGGATGATCGTGCGCCGTCAACGCACCAGCGCCGGTGACCAGTTGTCCTTTGATGATCTTGACGGTTGGAGGTTCCATGCGATTGTCACGAACCTTCCCGCCCTGTTCGCACCCCCAGCAGAGGTCGAGGCCCACCATCGGCTTCGTGGCGGGATCCCCGAGGACACCATCCGGCAACTCAAGGAAGACTTTGGGCTGATCCACGCGCCGGTGAAGAACTTCTTCGGGAACTGGTTGTGGTGGCACGCCTCTGTGCTTGCTCACAACACCGCCCGCTGGGTCCGTCACCTCGGGCTGCCCCCGACGTTCAAACGGTGCCGTGGGAAACGGCTCCGCCTCGCGTTCTTCAATGTCGCAGCACGAGTTGTCAACCACGCCGGCGGCCTCGAGTTGCGGCTCCCACGATCCCACGCCTGGGCCGACGCGTTCATCGAAGCCCTCACACGCATCCGGGCCCTGCCCGCGTTCGCCTGACCCGGCCAGGCACCCACACACCCAGACTCAGCCCGGACAACCCGACCACACCACAACCTTCTGCCTCACCGCGCCCCAAAACCAGACAAACACCATTCAACCTCACACCAGAGGCAGCACCCACCCAAACCAGTGGCCTACACGCCGTTCAAGAACCGGGCTGCAATATCCGGGTCAGAGTCTGGAGCGCCTCCTGCATCACGATGCCTGGCAGGACCCCCTCGCCCGCCATCAGTGCTTCCCGAACCTCACCACATGAGGGCTGTCGACTGGCTGCCTGCGGCGCAACGCGAGCGACCACACCGGGGGCGGATGGCCACTGACCACATACCGACACCGGTTCGACCAGGTTCGACGCGCCGGCGAGGGCTGCCCAATCGCTCACCGGCCGACTCCACGTCATCGAACTGCTGCCGTTCTCCCAAGGCGAACTCGACGGCGTCCGGGAGACGTTCCTCACGGATGTCATGGCGGATCCATCGTCGATTGCCAGCGGACTACAATCCCAAACCACTCGGGGGTGGGGCCTCGGTGGCCGTCTTCCACGAGGCGAGTTGATGGTGCACCTGTGGGGAGGGTCACGCTCCGTGGAAAAGCACGAAGAACAGGTCGGGAACGACGGGTGACAACAGCTGAGGAACTACTGAGCGACCAAAACTGGCGTCTCAGAAACTCGGTTTGGATTGCCGGGACCCTGTTTTGCTGCTGCTTCACGTGGGCGTCGTTCCTCTACGTCGGTATCTCTGCGAAGCGCCGGTCTTGGCTGATCGCCGCAGGTGGTTACGGCGCTGCGACTGTCGCATTTATGGCATTGTCCGGGTCGGGTCCGCGGCTTCCTGACGGCACAGCTGATTCGTCGAGATGGCAATCGAAGGTCGGTATGTTCTTGGCACTTGGCGTCTGGGCAGGCGGGTTCGTGCACGCGCTTGCCATCAATCGGTCTTGGCTCAGATTCAAAGCCGGCGCAGACAGTTCGTCACGCCCTGCGGCTGGCTCGAACGGCGCTGCTTCAGCGGTCCCGACGTGGGGAGCGGCGGGCGCCGTCGGCGGTCAAGGAACTGCCAACCAGTACTCCAGCCATGCGCCCCTTCCTCCCCCACCAACATCAGTTCTTCGGCCACCGTCTCCGGCGAGACCAAATGCCGGAACCGCTGCGGCACGCGAACGGCCGAGTAGCCACGACGACCAGGCATTGATCGATGTGAACACCGCAACGCTGGCCGACTTTCTTGGTCGCGCCGGGCTCGATGTCGAATCGGCTGAGCGTGCGATCGTCGCACGTCAACGCTTCGGAGGCTTCTGGAGCATTGATGAGTTCATGACTGCTGCTCGACTTCCCCCTGATAACGACGCCCAGGTCCGAAATCTTGTGACGGTGAGGACGCTCCCGCAGAAACCCCAGCCAGAGCGACCGGATAGCCCCAACCGCCAGGGTGGCGACAATCAGCCAAACCTCGACGTCTAATCACCTACGAATGGCTCGTGTCCGCTGCCTTCACCTGAGTCATGCGGCTCGCACGTAGTCTGCTGACCCATGAGCGCTCTTGGGATCAACACGGCTGTCGGGTTTCGGTGGTGATGATTTCAACGCGACCGGACCGGCGAATTGCACGCTGCGCAGCCCAGGGCGCATGGTGACGGATTCATGACGGCAACCATCGTCTTCTGTGTGACGGGTTGGGTCTTGGGTTGGGTGGTCTTCGGGCGCCCACGGGTGCTGGCAGCAGGTATCGAACCAGTCGCTCACGCTCCGGCAGCCGCAACCCCTGCGGGTTTGCAACGAGCGATCATCATCCCGGCCCGCAACGAAGCGGGAAGCCTCGGCGGGCTTCTCATGGATCTGACCGCCGACCGGGCCGCGACGCGCACACCGTTGATCATCGTGGTGGACGACCACTCCACCGACCAGACCGCTTCAATCGCCAACGCCGTGGATGGAGTCGTCGTGGTTGGCGCCCCAGACCTACCGATTGGTTGGACCGGCAAGAGCTGGGCGTGCTGGAACGGGGTGGCTGCAGCACAGCGGCTCTTGGGATTGACCACGGACGAAGGGGGTGATCTCCAACTGGTCTTCATCGACGCCGACGTCCGCATGGCACCCGGAGCGCTCGACGTGGTGACGGGCCAACAACGCAACATCGGTGGGCTGCTGTCTGTGCAACCACACCACGTCGCGGTCAGGCCGTACGAGCAACTGTCGGCGCTGTTCAACGTCATTGCCATCATGGGTGTTGGGGCCGGTCACTCCTCCCCCCCGACCGGTGCTTTTGGCCCGGTGCTGGCCACCACGTTCGCCGACTATCAGCGAGTGGGCGGCCACCAATCCGTCCGGACGGACGTGGCCGAGGATGTGGCGTTGGCCCAGCGATATCAGGATGCGGGACTCACCGTGAACATCAGGCTGGGCGCGGATCTGATCAACTTCCGGATGTACCCCAAGGGCGTGCGCGGTCTCCTCGAGGGGTGGACCAAGAACTTCTGTGCCGGCGCCTTGTCGACCCGGTATCCAACACTGGCCGCAACGGTGCTGTGGGTGACTGCCCTCGGCTCTGCGACGCTCGGTCTTGTCGACGGCATCGCCGGCCAATCCCTGCTGCTTCACGCCGGGATCTACATGGCTTTCGTCGCTCAGTTGGCGGTGCTGCTTCATCGGGTGGGGCGATTCAGGTGGTGGACATCGGTGCTGTACCCGGTGGGACTGGTGACGTTTTTCGGCGTCTTCGTGCGCTCAACGTGGCGCACGCTCGTGCGGCGTTCCACACGATGGAGTGGTCGAACGATCGATCTCACCCAGAGGGCCGCCGCCTTCGAGTCTGAACTCACGTGATCCTGCATCTGAGCGACCACGCAGCCGTGGGCCTGTCGGTGGTTGTGTGGCTGTTCATCGGCCTGGGCTCCGGGTTCTACTTCAGCCGCGTGCCTCTGGGCCGTTTGGACCAGGACAACGTCATCACCCGCGAACGGCCCTTCGAGGCCCATGGCGCGTTCTACCAACGACACCTGCGCATCGGAAACTGGAAGGACCGCCTGCCAGAAGCGGGCAACTTCTTTCCCGACGGGTTCTCCAAACGACACCTGACCAGCCGCTCCGAACAGCACCTCAACCGCTTCGCAGCCGAGACCCGACGAGCCGAACTGGTGCACTGGACCAACCTGTGTGCCGGACCGGCGTTTCTCCTGTGGTGCCGCCCGATGGTGGGCGGGCTGATGGTGGTCTTCGGTGTTGTGACGCACCTGCCGTTCATTGCAATACAACGATTCAACCGACAACGACTCCAGCGGGTGCTGGCCAGAAGTGCGAGCCCTCGACGACGCGCTCACCTGTAGCCCGGAGTCGCCACCAGATCAACGCTGGGCTCGACCGCGACGGCGACAAGATCGCCTGCGAGAAGCGCTGACACTCGAACGTTTCAGATGACGAGCCTCCACGCGCGACAGCCGCGCCCCGGCACCTTCCCTGGCCAGGCCTCAGGATGAACACCCTGTGTGGGAGCATTGCGCCTGTGAGTGACATCCATGAGCGATAATCAGCCTGATTCGGGGTGGTGGCGGGCTTCTGATGGGCGCTGGTATCCAGCGGAACTCCAACCCAATTTTGTCGCACCGACGACCACCGAAACATCGTCGACAGCACCGGGTGCGCCGACCCCGTTGCAGCGCTCGGGCTGGTCGAGAACCTGGCCCTGGCTGGCGGTGAGCACCACGGGATTCCTCATGCTGGCCATGCTTGCGGGCCTGGCCGCAGGCCCTGACGACGCCACCGGCAACGACCGCATCCAGGAGGTGCGGGCCGTCCAACGGACGACCACAACCGAACGGGTGGGTCCCACCTCCACTGCTGCTGCGCCCACAACCGCACGGGCAACGACAACCGGGCGCCCACAACCACTGCCCCGCCTCCTTCAACGACGACCCCACCACCACCAACCACAGCTCCGCCACCACCAACTCCGGCCCCAACCGCAGCACCAATCCCCACAACGGAATACGCTCCACCTCCACCTCCACCTCCGCCCATGCCGGTGGCTGCGCCTCTGCCTGAGATTGGAAGCGGAAGTTACAAGAACTGCTCCGCAGCGAGAGCCGCAGGCGCCGCGCCGGTGTACCGAAACGACCCCGGGTATGGCGCACATCTGGACCGGGACGGTGACGGAGTTGGCTGCGAAAACTGACCGGCGACCCAGATGGAGCGACCTACGGCGTCAGCACCCTGCGGTGCAGGCCGCAGTGTGGCTGTTTGCGCTGCCGGTACCGGTGTGGCTGTGGGCTGCGCAGTTGCCTCATGATCGGCGGGCACCGGCCATGACGTTTGCAGCAATGGTCACGGTGTTCTGCCTGGCGGTGCCGATTGCGTCCGGAGTGGGCGAACGACGCAGCAACGAGGCCACAGCCGAGATGGCCGATACGACGGCCAGAATCAAGCAGCCCTCCGACCCTGAATCCGTGCCGACGGCAGCGCCGCCGACGACAGCGCCGCCGACGACCTCGACACCAACAACCGTCACCCCAACAACCGCGACGCCTGCCACGGCGGTCCCGGCCAGTGAGTTGGCAGCCTCGATCGACCGACTCCCGCTCGCGGCTGAAACGGATCAGGAGAGCTACGACCGCAGCATGTTCTCCCCCTGGTTCGACGCCGACGACAACGGCTGCGACACACGTTGCGAGGTGCTCGCCGCCGAACGTCACGCCGGCCTCCCCGGGCTTCCGGGCGGTGGATGGCTCTCGGAATACGAGGGCTACAGCACCCCGGACGAATCCGAACTGGACATCGACCACCTGGTGCCACTGGCCGAGGCCTGGCGCAGCGGTGCATCCCGTTGGGATCCTGCCCGCCGGGCGGCGTTTGCCAACGACCTGGATGCACCCCAGACCCTCATTGCGGTGACCGCGGCAACCAACCGGTCCAAGTCCGACAGCGATCCGTCCGACTGGCAACCCCCAAACACGTCCTACTGGTGCACCTACGCGAGCGACTGGGTGGCCGTGAAGCTCCGCTGGGGACTGACCGCCGATCCGGGCGAGGTGAGAGCGCTGACCAACATGGCCGCCAAGTGCTGACGACCAACGCCGGACACGAGCCGCGCCTGTGCCGGACCCAACCGGGCAGCACCGTGACCGCCCAGGTCAGTCGGTAACCGCTGAGACCACTCGGGCCGGGAGTTCCTGCCCGAAGGATCCACCGACGGGATCGCTCTGGTCCTCGGCCGCCATCCGTGAGATCACCAGCTTCTGCGACGGGATCACGACGACCATCTGGCCGCCCAACCCCAATGCGGCAAAAGTGTCATCCGGCGCATCCGGGAAGAATGCCGCCTTGGAGGTCCCGCCGACTGCCGGCTTGAACGGTTTTTCGGTGTACAGCCACCACAGGAACCCGTAGGCCGGGTTCAAACTTCCGGGTGTGGCCGCCTGGGTGAACCACCCGCTGGGGACCACCTGCTGGTCTCCCCACTTGCCGTCCCGCATGGCCAGCAGCCCGAAGCGGGCCAGGTCGGGGCAGGTCGATTGAAGGCCCATGAACATCAGCGTCGAGTCGTTGGGGCCTCCGGTGAAGCTGCTGTTGGACATGCCGATGGGTTTGAGAATGCGGTCGGCGCCGAACTGTGAGGTCGGTTGCTCCGTCGCTGTGGAGATCACCCGGTCCAGCGTCTGAATGGCGGCGTTGTTGTAGTTCCAAACCGTCCCGGGCGGTGCGGCCTGCTTCAGATCGATGGCGAACCTGGTGCGATCGCGTGCCTGCAACATTTGGACGTAGTCCGAAGACAGGCTCCAGAATCGACCGGAATCGTTGCTGATGAGGTTTCTGACCGTCACATCCGCCGAATCGGTGTTTTTCCACTGGGGAATGAACGTTGAGGCCGGATCGGCGAGCGAAAGGTCTCCGTCGGCCTCGGCGATGCCAACCATCGTCGACGCAAACGACTTGGTGACCGAAAACGCCTCGAGCGGATCGTCGGACTGGTGGCCCCGAAAGTTTCGTTCGTAGGCCACCCTCCCGTCTTTCACCACCGTCAGGCAGTAGGAGTCGCCGGATGCGTCCTTGGCGATGGTGTCAAGGACCGCCGGGTCGAGCGCTGCGTCTGCGGGCTCAACCCGAGCCCAGGCTTTGCCCGGCACCATCTCGGACCCGACCACCTCAGCGGTGCTCGAACCGGACGTCGACCTAGTTGTGGAGTCGGCGCTGGATTCGGCATCAGGCGAGGAGCACCCCGCCACCAGGCCGGACAACACCAGCAGCGCCGTCGCAGCGCCCGCGACACGCAGTGACGATGAACCTGACTGGACCAATCGAATCATCGGTTTCCTTGAGGATCGAGCGGCAGGTGCGCCATCGAAGGCGCTACCAGAGCTGCGGTCAGTAACCGGTCTCGGCGTGCAACCGGCCGGTGTCAACCGCCGCCTTCAGCGCCGAGTAGTCCAGTTCGTTCTGGGCGGCGTACGCATCGGCATAGGTCACCATCGCACGATCGAAGTTGTCGCCGGACCCCAGATAGCTGGAGATGGCAATGGGATCCCCGGAGCGAGCATGGGCACGGGCAAGCGTCCAGCCGCAAAGCTGAGCGTACAGGCGCATGGTTTCGGACGAGAGGCCTTCGATGTCTGCAGAGGCCTTGTTGTCCCAGAGTTGACGAATGTAGAACGACCGCGGGACACCGTCGAAGCCCTCGGTGTCGGTCCAGCCCAGCAACACGTCGCTTGTCGCCTGCAGGATCCGTTGACCCTCAACGACACGCTGCCCATGGCTCGAGAACCTGCTGGCTCCGAGAAACGGCTCCAGCACCGACTGCTGCGCCTCCTTGCATTGCAACATCAGCGGGTCGCTCTGGTCGCGTCCCATGAGCAGCACGATGTAGGCGCGGGTGCCGACACTGCCGACCCCGACCACCTTGCGTGCCCCGTCGACGTAGCCGTAGCGCTCCACCAAGCTCCGGCGACTGCCCGACAGCGTGGCCTGGTAGGAGTGGAGCTGTTCGACGATGAACTGCTCGATCCCCTCCCGCTCGAGCGTGGGGAACAGGTCGATGAACGGTTCGATGAGCGGGGGGTCGTTGACGATTCGCCGCTCACCATCGACGACCTCGGTCAGTTTGTTGAACGCCTTGAGGCTGTTCTTCGTGCGTGCCTTGGCCAGGCTCTTGTCGAACTTCGCACGGCCCTTTTTGCCCACCACGCTGACGAACTGCTCGACGATGTCATCGACGGTGATACGTGAGTACCAAATATCGATGTTGCGCATGCCCGCAAACGTCGCCATGGCGCTCCGATATGACTTCATCACCTGTGCGGTCACCCGGCGCCGCTGCTTGTCACTGGAACCGCGCTGGTGTTCCGCCACTGCGAAGCTGGCAACCAGCCGCTTGACGTCCCACTCAAAGGGTCCCGGGAGAGTCTCGTCGAAGTCGTTGACGCTGAAGACGATCTTGCGATCCGGTGCGGCGAAGAAGCCGAAGTTTGACAGGTGTGCATCACCGCACAGCTGCACTTCCAAACCGGAGTTGGGGCCCTGAGACAAGTCGGAGGCCATCGGGTAGGCGGCACCCCGGAAGTACGTGAACGGCGACACCAACATGCGGCCGTAGCGGATGGGCACCAACTCGGGCACCCGGGCCTCGGCCTGCCCCTCAAGAAGCGCAACCGGGTCCGGCCGGTCGGCCGACGGCTCCCAGGCCGCATGCCCCGAGCGCGGGACTGCGGCACGGGCTGCGCGACCCGCCGCGATGCGTTGCTCCACCGTGAGGTGCTCCACGGGTGTTGGTTGGTTCGTCATCGTTGGACCCCTTGTCGTGACGGAGCCGATATTGACCCCCGCACTGTTTAGCGCCTGAGGTGGCCGACGCGTCGTTGCACGGCCGGTTGCTGGGGCCACCTACCTCGATGGCTGCGCCTCGGGCCAGGTCCAGGCGTGACGGATCACCACGGCGAGCAGTCCAACCTCGACGACGCTGCCAAGCAGGTAGTAGTTCCACTCCCCCGCCGCACCGCCCAGGATGGTGAGGCCATAGATGGCCGCCAGCGTGACGTTGACGATGCGATTCACCCGTCGTTGCATCACCAACGTCAGGTAGATCATCAGCGCCGGGATGATGACGTACAGGGTGGTGAAGAACAGGAACGGTTGCCCAACGTCAAAGACAAACATCTTCCCCGCCTCGAGGTCGGCCCGCACGTCAGGACGGTAGAGGGAGAACAGGTCGACGTAGGCGAAGATCAGCATCGTGGCGGTCCACAGTGCTGCGATCTTCAGCCGGGTGTCGATCGGACGGTCGGGAAAGGTATCGGTGCTCATTGGTACTGCCGCCTTGTCATCATGGGCGCACCCTGGGTGACGCCGGTCTGTGAAAGGTAACCCACCTTCGCAGCATTACGCAACGCCATGTAGCGATATGATACCAACACATTATCCTGGATACGATCAGGAGCTCATCTTTGCGCTACGCTTCGCATCGTTATGGCACGAACCCGAAGCGAAAGCGCACGAACCAAGCTGCTGGCGGCCACGGCCGAACTGCTGGTGACCGACGGGGTTGGCGCCGTAACCGCCGAGGAGGTGGCCCGGAGGTCCGGGGTGGCGAAGACCACCCTGTACCGACACTTCGGCACCACCGACGCGTTGGTGTTCGCCACCGTGCAGGCCAACGTGGCGGCGATGGACGCGCCGGACACCGGCACGCTGCGCGGCGACCTGGCCGAGCTACATCGGGCCTACCTGAAGGTGGCAAGCCTGCAACAGAGCCGAGAGCTGTTCGCATGGATGGTGGCCCGGGCAATCGAGGACCCAACCAACCGCGAGCTGTTTCGCCAAGCCCGGGTGCAGCCTCGGGGCCCGACGGTGCTTGCCCTGCAGCGGGCGATGGCCAGAGGCGAGGTCGAGCCCAACCTGGACGTCGACCTGGCGATGCACGTGATCCAAGGGCCGCTCATCTCGATGCGGATCGTCGATGACCACGACGTGAGCGATGCGGAACTGGAGCGAATGCTCGACCTCACCTTGAGGGCCCTGGGCGTCGCCAACAGCTGAACAGCCCCGGCTTCCGCTTTAGGTTTCGACGCTGAGGTTGTCGAAGGAGTACCAGGGACTCGGGTCAAGCACATCGGCGGGAGTCATGGTTGCACCAAGCAGAGCCACCATGTTGTCGTTGAGATTGTGTCCCGGCGAGTCGGCCCCGGGTGTGCCGGTTGGTTCGTAGGGGCGGCCGGGCCGGCGGTCCATCCAGGCTTCCCAGATTCGATCAACATTGCAGTGATGAAGGAAGAACACAGGGTCGTTGGGTGAGGTGCCCGGGCTCATGTCGCCCCCAATCCAGACGTGCACCCGGTTGTGGAGCTCGACCGGCCATCGACGCCAGCCTTCGAGGTGGTTCCGAAACCCGACCGACGCGGTGTCCCAGTTGGCGGTGTCGTAGACGCCCTCATCCATGCATGCGGCGACGTCGGACTTGCGCGGGAGCGTCCGGTGATCCGGGTCGGCGCCGGCATCGCGGGTGATCGCCCGCGGTTGGTGGGCCAACAGGAAACCACCCTGACTGAAGCTGCCCTGCCCGGTCAGACGCACCCGAAACCCGGCCAGCCGGCCGGCATCAACCGTGCCACGGTTGGTGCCCAGGCGGCTGTCGGCCCACAGCGGCGAGTTCAGCTGTCCATCCTTTGCCCAATCCCAATACGGCAGCCCAAAATCGGGGTCGTCGAGCACGCCCTGGAGCTGTGCTTCGAGCCGGATCAGAAAGAGGCGGTGCCACGGCAGAAAGACCGGGCCGCCGTGGGCGCGGTTGGTGTTGACGCCGGCGGTGGGCAGGCCCATGGCGACGTAGTGCCAGAGGGTGAACAGGTCCCACATCGACAGTTCGACCGACCCGTCGCCGCGCATCGCCCAGCCCGGCACCTGGGGCTGGAGGATGCGATGCACGTCGAGGGCGGTGGACCCGGACGGAGTATTGGCCAGCAGCATGCAGCCACGGAGATACGCCTCACGGTCGTCGTCTGAGGCGAGAACATCACGACGAACACCCATCACGAACCCTGACCCGGCGTATCGGCATCGGCATCGGCATCGATGGGAGGTGGGGTCTCCGCCAGGAAGTCCTCGGCGATTCGCTTCACGATGTCGACCGCCGAGGGCGATCGGTACTGCGGGTAGCCGTGGTAGTGCACGGTACCGTCATCGGCAACATGGAGTTGGTCGGGAAACTCCTGGCCGTCGATGGTGATTCGGTAGTGCGTTTCGATCTCGATGTGGTGGCCCGCATGCTCGAACCGGCGGACGTTGCCGTGGCTCTGGCCGTGCATGTGCGCGGGTGGCGCCACACCTTCGGTCACGTCGTAGGTCGGGTCGCTCAAGTTGGCGAGAAACCCATCGTCTCCGGCGCCGTTGGTGGTCATGGTTGCCCTCCTTTGAGGCGACTCCCGCCGCGGTCGGCAGCCGGTCTCGGCCTCCGAATCGGCAGGGAATCACCGTCGCACGAACGAACCTAGCGCGAGACCAAGGTGGCTCGTGACGGCATCGGGCCACCGAACGGGCGAGCGAACACCTCATCTCGCCACGATCCGGCCGGGTGTGGCACGGTCCCATCATGCAGGGACACTCCAGCGCCGACTTCACCGAGCTCGCCGAAACATTCAGCCACCAACTGCGACGCACCACCGGCGGCGCCTCCTTGGCCGTGTACCACCGAGGCGAACTTGTGGTGGACCTGTGGGGCGGGTTGCGCACCAACGAAGGCGACCCGTGGCAATCCGACACCCTGGCGATGTGTTTCAGCACCACCAAGGGCATCGCCTCGGCCGCACTGCACCTGCAGGCCGACGCCGGCCTGGTGGACTACGACGCACCGGTGGCGACCTACTGGCCCGAATTCGCCCAAAACGGCAAGGAGAACCTCACCGTCCGCCACGTGCTCAGCCACTCGGCGGGCCTGCACCGGCTTCGCAGCGTCATCGAGAACGCCCATCAGATCCTGGACTGGGACTACATGGTGGGCGCACTCGCCCGAGAACGACCGGCCTACGAACCAGGCACCAAAACCGGCTACCACGCCATCACCTATGGATGGCTCGTCGGTGAGATCGTCCGCCGGGTCACGGGCCGCCCACTGGCCGACGTGGTGGCCGACGACCTCGCAAAACCGCTGGGCCTCGACGGCCTCTTCCTGGGTTGCCCCCCTCAGGAACGACACCGCGTCGCCCCGTTGGAGCCGATGAGGAGCGCCAGGTCGGTGCTGCCCTCCCCCGTCTACCGGGCGGAGAAGGCGGTCGGCACCCAGTTGGCCAGAGGGCTCAGCCTGGTGCGCTCACCGGTGAACCCCCGCCGCGTGATCAACGCCCTGCTGCCCCGCGGCATGGAGGACGTGCTGGCGAGCCCCGAGATCATGGACGCCTCGGTACCCGCAATGAACGGATTCTTCACGGCCCGCTCCCTGGCGGCGGTCTATGCGGCGCTCGCAGGCGGCGGCGCCCTGGGGGACGTGCGCCTGATGTCGCCGGAGACCGTGAGGAGGATCGGGGAGGAACAGAACAATCGGCGCGACCTGGTGCTGGTGATACCCATGCGGTGGCGGCTGGGATATCACCGGGTAATGACCAGCCGGGGAGGCTGCCCGGAGGGCTTCGGGCACTTCGGTCTCGGGGGCTCAGGGGGCTGGGCGGATCCCAGCCGTGACCTCTCGATCGCCATGGTGTGCAACCGCGGCGGCGGCACGCCCGTGGGCGACCTGCGCCTGATGCGCCTGGGCGCCGCCGCGATCGCCTGCGTCGACCGGTTGCCCGCTACACACGGGTCATGACCCCGGTTGGGCCCCATCCGGTGATCGTCGACGGGTGATGGCCGACTCAGACCTCGAAGACCACCTTGATGGCCCCACTCGATCGGTCGCGGGCCGCGTGAAAGGCGTCCTCTGCCGCATCGAGCGGAAACCGGTGGGTCACCAGGGTTGAGGCGATCGCCGGGTGGTCGGCGAGGATCGCCGCCGCCCGGTAGAAGTCGCTGCGCCCGCCGGCGCCGCAGTACATCGTGGAGGGAACGATCTGGACCTCCTTCAGGCAAAGGCCCACATCGATGGTCGCCGGATCCCACAACGTTCCGACCAACCCCACCGTGCCCTCGGGTCGGCAGGCACGGATCGAGTCGGCCAGCGACTCGGTGGTGCCGACGGCGTCGAGCACCACGTCGTAACGACCGTTCAGCCCGACGGTTCCGCCCAGCCGTTCAACCGCTGCCCGCTGATGGTCGTGGCGGGCGCTCACGTCGGGCTCCAAGCCTTCGGCGCGACAGACCGCAGCAAGGGCGAGCCCAATGGGACCTGCGCCGATGATGGCGATCCGGGCGCCGGAGCGCGCCTGCGTCCGATGGAGCCCATGCACGGCCACGGCCAACGGCTCGACGATCGAAGCGACCGACGGGTCGACCCCGTTGGGCAGCCGGTGGAGGCAGGTGTCGGGCACTATGAGCTGCTCCGCCATGCCACCGTCGGCGAATATGCCAAAGGCCACCATCGAGTCGCAGTGGTTGGCATACCCGGCCTCACAGTTGTTGCAGTGTCCGCACCGCCCGACCGGCTCGACCGACACCGCCGTGCCGTCCGGAGTTCGCCCGGCGATCTCGTGACCAAGGATGCGCCCCTCGACCAGTCCATGGTCGATGAGGTG
Organism: Candidatus Microthrix parvicella Bio17-1; assembly: GCF_000299415.1. Taxonomy (NCBI): domain Bacteria; kingdom Bacillati; phylum Actinomycetota; class Acidimicrobiia; order Acidimicrobiales; family Microthrixaceae; genus Candidatus Neomicrothrix; species Candidatus Neomicrothrix parvicella. Next base: position 300,040 of record NZ_AMPG01000003.1, on the reverse strand, counting down.
CAGGTCGGACCCGCAGATGCCGGCCGACACGACGTCGACG